>QZJZ01000001.1 GCA_003599815.1 Candidatus Auribacter fodinae | reverse complement strand
GGCAGCCTTGGCCGGGGCCTTTTCGTCCTTGGCCTTTTCGTCCTTGGCCTTTTCCTCCACCGCCGGCTTATCTTTTTCCGCGGCTTTTTCGATAACAAAGTTCATGGTATTTTCTTTCTTATTTTAGATGCTCTGGAATTTTCGTCAGCCTGTCGCATTCGCGGAGAGTTTCCCGCTCACGTATCATATATGGTATACCTTTGCTCATCAGGACTTCCGCAGGACGAAGGCGCATGTTGAACCGGGTGCTGTGCGCGAACCCGTACGCGCCGATGTCGTGGATAACGATTATATCACCGGCTGAACAGCACGGAACCGTGATATCGCGCCTGATAACATCGTTTTCACAGCAGACTTGCCCGCAGATAGTTACGGTTTCCGTTCGATCTGACGGCGTATGCTGTAGTATGCTGATTTTATGATATGCGTTAAACAGCGGTATCCGCAGAATGGCGTTCATGCTGATATCCGTGCCTATGAATTTTCTGTATGACTGTTTTATGTCCTGAACCGTGCCGATCAGGTATCCGGCGTTACCCGTAATGTACCTGCCCGGCTCGATAATCAGGGTTGGCGGTGTAAGGTTATGCTTGTTAACGTATCGATTGACGATACCCGTAACATTCTCAGCGATATATGATATATCCAGCTCTTTGTCATCAGGGGCATAGGGTATGCCGAACCCGCCGCCGATATCGACAAACTCCATGTCTATGTTCAGCTTTTGTTTTATCTCTGTTACCACTCGCATAATGAATTCGGTTATTATAGAAAAATACGAGGTGTCCAGAACGTTTGATCCGGTCATCAGGTGTATGCCGAATTTTTTCACCCCTAGTTCTAACGCGTTTCGATATGCGCCGATAACCGAATCCGGGTGTATTCCGAACTTGGAATTTCTGCCGGACAGCGTGTATTGCGCGCCGGGTATATCCAGCCCGGGGTTGATACGGAACGATATGGTATCCGGTACGGAAATCGAGGCGAGTCTGTTGAGCAGGGTGATGTTATCAAGATTGATTACGTCGGACTGATTATCAACGGCGTAACGCAGTTCTTGTTCGCTGTTGTAGTTGCCGGAGTAGATAATAAACTGTGCGTCCGCGTTGCGGGCAAGGTATATTTCTCCCATAGACGAACAGTCGAAATGCGCTCCCAGCTTTCTCAATAAGCGCAGGATGGCAGGATTGGCGTTTGCCTTGATGGCGTAACAGAGTTTAAATTTCTCGTACCTGTCTGCAAAGGCATTGTTCAGTGCGTGAAAATTATCCGTGATTTTTTGCTCGTCATACACGTATAGCGGGGAACCGAATTCGTCCAGAAGCGGTTTTATTTGATGAAAACTGTTGCTGTGAGTGAAATTATCGGCAAAATATGTCATAATCAGTTTTATTCGATTTTGTTAGATCTGTTTTCAGGAGAAAATCTATGTCCATAGACTTTAAATTGAAAGACTTTTTTTATCCGTTGCCAATACTTAAATTGCGCCGGTTCATGGAAAAGAGCCAGTATTTTCCTGAAGATCAACTGCGTGACTACCAGTTGGAACGGTTACAGTTGATAGTCCGCCATGCCTATAACAACGTACCATATTATCGTGATTTATGGAATAAATTAAAAATCAGCCCTGACGATATCCGTTCGCTTGATGACCTGCAATATTTTCCGGTACTGACAAAAGACGATATGCGCGCTCACAGCCGTAACATGACAGCGGACAACGCGAAAAAGTATCATCCTATAGCGTACAGCACCTCAGGTTCAACGGGACAGCCGGTCAGGTTTTATCTTGACGCTTCCTCAAATATTCTGGAGTTCTGTTACTATTGGCGGCACTGGTCGTGGGGCGGGTACAGGCTCGGAGATACGTTCGCGGATTTCAGAGGGCACTTTTTCGCCAAAAATAAGGATACCGCCAATGACCTGTTCCATTATAACCGTTTAACCCGCAGGCTGGTTCTGAACAATAACCTTATATCGTATAACAACATGCGACTCTTCGCCGACTGCATCAGAAAATACCGTCCGAAATTCCTCAAAGGACTTGCATCGACCATTTATATATTCGCATTACTGCTGAAAAAACGGGGGATAACTGATATATCGTTTCAGGGAATATTTTCAACAGGAGAAATGCTTCTGCCGCATCATCGTAAACTGATAGAGGAAGTTATGCACTGTAAAGTGTACGATTCCTATGGGCATATGGAGCGAACCGCGGCAGTGTCGGAATGCGAGCGGAGCGGGTATCATATCAATATGGAATACGGGATTCTGGAACTGGAGGAGAAGTCGTCCTCTGGTGGAACGGTCAGCGGAAGCGTAATCGGCACCTCCCTTCACAACTTTGCCATGCCGTTCATACGGTATCGGCTGGGAGACGTTATCGAAATCAGTTCAGATAAACGTACATGTCCATGCGGGCGGACACTGCCTCTCATTAATAAACTGCACGGCAGGATAGAGGATAACATCGTTACCCCTGACGGGCGGGTACTGACATCAATTTTTATCGTTTTTGAGTTTGTGGACGGCATAGAACTCGGCCAGCTTGTACAGAAAACTGTGGATGAAGTGATTGTTCGGATAGCGAAAAATGAAAAATATACCGCTGAACAAGAAGCGAAACTGCTGGGTATTCTAAGAACCTATGTCGGAAATGAGATGAAGATTACTTTTGATTACAGTAATGTTGAGGCAATCCGGGGCGATACGCACAGGAAATTCAAGATCGTTGTTTCTGATGTGGATGTCTGACCTGACCGATTATGTTATGCCAGATATTTTCGTAACGCGCTTATGAGCATGCCTATGGACATCATGCATATTGACAGCGGCTCAGGTATCGGCGGAACAACAGGCAGGGGTGGAACTTCAGTTGAGAACAGTTCCCAGTCGCTGTCGCTTTGTCCCGACCAGACTACTATGGTATCATATATGGAAGGATTCCAATCGTTATAGTCGTTATGCGTCACCTGCTCGACTACTCCCTCGCGGTAAACGAATATTTCATAATCGGCGCCGCCGTCTTCAACGTCAAGAGCAGACCACACGATAATATCGTCAAAAATCTCTACACTTCCGCCATCGGATGCAACAGGAAACGATCCGGCGAAAATCTCTTGTGTCACGGAACCATTGTAATAATAGACTTTTGTTCGATCCATATCCATCCATGCAATGGAGTTACCATATATTTCAGGAAAATACCCTCCGTTGGAGCCGGGTACGGAAGTGAATTGCTGGGTGGTCATATTATAGAGCTGAATATCGGTATCCCCTTTCATCACGATCTGGTTTCCATATATTGAAGGATGGACGTTGAAAACTCCGGGGGCTATGGCAGTGAGGGGCCCGGACGGCAGTGTATAGATACTGACTTCGCCAAAACTTGGGGCTGTGTTGTGTTGCCAGACGATGGTATTCTGATAAATATCGAGCTCAAATATTGCTCCGGAATACGGCGTCAGCTCAGTAAGTGACTGCGTTGATATATTGTAATTATAGGCTTTAATGTTGTTGAACGCGATATTGTTTCCATATACGGCAATCGGGTCGAAATGCTGGGTAACGGCATAGGCGGTAGTTGTTAGATTTGCACCGACTTTATATGCAAGGGTGCCTCCCCGCGACCACGCGAGCGTATCGTTGTATAGAGCAGGGAATAAGTCGTCAACGGTGTTATTCGTAATTTGCTGGATAGTAAAGTTTGTGGCGGATACTGAGGCAGAACCTGCCCATACCGCCATTGCGGCAAAGATAAAAACGTTCCGAACGTTCATTATAGGGATCTCCTTGCTCGTATTTTATTAAAATAATTATAGCATGGAAACGGCGAAAAGTCAAACAACGCTCAGGAAAAGAATCGCAACCTATTGTAAAGTAACAAAATATGTGCGAAACTATATATATGCAAAATATTTATCCTGTGGAGATAGAGTATGAAATCGTTCAAAGTGTTTATCTCGGCGGTTGGTGTTTTATGCGGATGTATTGTTTCCCAGTCCTTTGCCTCCGTGATCTTTGAAGAGCAGTTCAATCAGCTTGACGCTGGCGTATGGGTACGTGAAAATGTCGATGGCGCGCAGTGGAATTATTCGTCGAACTACGGCGGAACAATCACCGCTACAAGCCATACCAATTTTACCAACCAGTATACGGATATCCTCAGCTATAAAAATGATTTTGCGGACTTTATTTTTTCCTGGAAATACATGATTACCAATTCAGGTCCGTATAACGACCGCCGCCTCGTCTATTTCCGAAGCGCGCAGGGGTCTCCGTCGCCGAGCGGCTATGTAGTTTATATCGGTGCGGATACGCCTGAAGCACCGCAGAACTGGGTTGCGATACACAGGCTGGATCCATCGCTCGTCGGCATGAGCGCTTCTGCCGCGGTCACATGGCAGTTTAATACATGGTATAATTTTGAGCTTGAAGCCAGCGGTTATGATTTTAGGCTGAAAGTATGGCAGGATGGATTGGAAAAACCGGATACTTGGCTTGTTGAGGTAACCGACACTGCCGCGATGTATTCCGAAGGTTCCATAGGGTTTGGTAACTTCATGCATGCAGGCACATACGTTGACAATATTCTGGTCGAAACCATTGAAACTCCCATACCGGAACCGGCATCCTGTTTTTTGACTGCTGTATCCATAATCGCGGTCGGGTTAAAAAAACTCAAAAAATAGCAACCGCCCATTTTTTCATTCTTATAATTCTGAACAATTTCATTGATGCGGTTTTATGCGCAGATCCCTGCCTGTTGCAATCGCAGTGTCACTTTTTTTCCCGTGAAGACAATTAATTTCTTTACATTTCGGATCGTTTGAACACTGGGAAAAATACAAGTTTACCTTTTGCTAAACTCAGGTAATAATCGTCCGATAAGTCTCTTATAAATTTTAAGGAATTCTTAATAAAGGAGAGACACATGAGAAGATTTGCAGTAGCTTTGAGTTTTTTTTTAGCGCTTTCAGGTATTTCCGCCGCAACAGTGTACGCAGGGGGGAAAGTGTTGGTTGTGCACAGTTACCACGAAGGATATGCGTGGGTTGACCAGATTAACGAAGGCGTCAAAAAGAGTCTTGACGGCACAGGGATAGAACTTGAAATATTTTATATGGATACAAAACGCAAATCCGATGATGCATGGAAAAAAGAAGCCAGTGAACTTGCCATCCGGAAAGTAGCAGAGTATGATCCGGACGTTGTTATTACATCCGACGATAATGCTCAGGGGCAGTTTGTGAAGGCATTCATCGGCAAAGACCGCCCGCAGTTTGTGTTTTGCGGTGTGAACGCTGAAGCCTCAAAATACGGGTTTCCCGCGAGCAACGTGACCGGGATTCTGGAACGCCCTCATTTTGTCCAGACAATGGATATGCTGAAGCAGATTATCCCTTCCGTTCAGAAAGTAGCGATTATCACTGATGCCAGCAATACATCCACCGGGTTTCTCGATGACATGAAATCGAAAACAGACATGCCTGTGGAAATTATCGAATGGAAACAGACCGATTCATTTCAGGAGTGGCAGGACGCGGTCAAAAAATTCCAGAGTACGGCTGATGCCATCGGGGTTGTTATGTATCACACCATCAAAGAGTCGCCGGACAGTCCGCAAAGCATGGATCCGAAACAGGTGATTGAGTGGACACTGGCGAATAATACCAAACCGTTAGTCGGTTTTTTGGAATTCACCATTGAAGACGGCCTGCTCTGCGGTATCACCGAGTTTGGCGAAGAACACGGTTTTGAGTCGGGCAAAATCGCCAGGGATATGATACTCAACGGCAAAACAGCCGCGGATTTCCCGATAAAAACAGCGGAAAAAGGTATTGTGGTGGTCAACGTCAAAGCCGCTGAGAAAATGAACGTTGATCTGCCGTACGAAGTGATAGAAGCCTCGGACAGAGTCATTGAATAATAATAACCCTCTTTAGACATGATGGATAAAGGAGTCAGCCCTCATGAAACTGAGCATTAAGTATAAACTTCTTCTCCCGGCTACGGTAATGCTGGTAATCGGCTTGAGTATATCTACCTATATGAGTTATGACAACTCACGCGAAGCCCTTGAGAAGGCAACGCTAAGTCAAAGTACCCAGATAACCCGTTCTACCACATCATCTTTAGCTTCGTGGGTTACAAATATTAAAATAGATATACAAAGCTGGTGCGGGCAGAAAGCGTTCCTGACTGCTCTCGAAGATTCGTTTATGGGCAAGTCCGCCCGCAAGTCCATAGATAAAAAGTTCGCCCAGCTCATCGAGAGCTACGGCTACTTTAATAATCTGCTCCTGTTCAATACAAAAGGTGAGCTGTATTCACAGGGCAATGAGGATGTCCCTGATAACGTGGCAGGATCTCCTCTGTTTCAAAAGGCGGTAAACGGCGAAACTGTTGTGTCCAGCATATATACCTCATCAAACGGGACACCGTATTTCATGGTTATGGCTCCGGTTTGTGAAGATGATACGCCTGACGGGGTTATGGTTGGAACCATAAACCTGCATTATTTCGGCAATGAATTTGTAAACCACATAAAGATTGGCGAAACCGGCTATGGCTATATTTTTACTGAAGAAGGGCTTGTCGTGGAACATCCGAACAAGGAGTATGTGTGTAAACTAAATATCAAAGATCTCGGGTTCGGCAAAACAATGCTGGAAGAACAACGCGGCAAAATTGAGTATACTTTTGAAGGATCAAGGAACGTTGCCACATTCGAATATTATCCGGAGCTCAAATGTGTTATTGCGGTTACCGGGAACACCAAAGAGATATTTGCTTCTGTGGCAAAATTGAGGAATATCAGTATACTGGTCAGCCTCGGTGTTATCTTTTTTCTTATAACTGCGCTTGTGGTGGTAACGAAATCGATCACACGTCCCATTAATCTGGTTCGGGAATCGCTCAAAGACATTTCCGAAGGAGACGGCGACCTGACCAAACAGATAGAAATCGAGTCCAATGACGAAATCGGAGAACTTGCCGGGTCGTTCAATAATTTTGTGTCGAAGATGAGAGAACTCATTAAAAATATTATGGTAACCGCGGATAAAGTTGCCAGCGCCGCAATAGATACCAGCGCTTCTTCAGAAACCCTGTTGAAAGAGTCATCCGCTCTGGTTGCCACGGCAGAGGAGACCGCGAAGGGCATCAGCCTTATCAGCGCCAACACTCAGGAAGTGTTTTCCAGCGTTGAGGCTCAGACGGCATCCATCATTGAGACATCCGCGGCGGCAGAGGAAATGTCGAGAAATGTTGAAGAGGTGCTTAAAGAAGTTGAGTCTCAGTCTGAGCTGGTGAAGGAATCGTTTGATTCCGTCGAGAAACTTGCTTTGTCCATCAAGCAGATTGTAAAGAACGCTGAAGACGTAACGAACCTGACGAGCGAGATCGTTGCTAAAACGGGGGAAGGCACTCAGGCCGGCAAAAATACCGTCGACGGTATGAAGGAAGTCGCTGAAAGTTCAAAGAAGATTAACAATATCACAAAACTGATAACGGACATTGCATCCCAGACTAATCTGCTCGCTTTAAACGCCGCTATTGAAGCCGCCAGAGCCGGAGACGCAGGCAGAGGGTTCGCGGTTGTTGCTGATGAAGTGCGAAACCTCGCGGAACAATCGGAAAAAGCGGCTCGTGAAATAGCCGATTTGATAAGCATCGCCAATGAAAAGGCGGTAAAAGCCGTAACACTGGTTGAGCATTTCGACCAGATCATTAACGAAATAGCTTCCAGTGTCAACAGTGTGACTGATTTGATCAGCGAAGTGTCGGAATCTACTATCGAACAGGACCAGAACACCAAAGCGATTACAGGAACCATGGAAAAACTGACGGTAATCTCGGCAGGCATTGTTGATTCAATGCAGGAACAGGTCAAAAGTTCGCAGGAAGTATCCAGAGCGATGCAGGAACTGAGCAAGGTATCCGATGGGATCAAAGCCGCAATGGACGTTCAGGCAACTGAAGCCGCCAACATAAGCCATGCCGTTACTCAGGTGAGTGAAATCGCTGATAAAAACCAGTCCGGCGCGGAACGTAATCGTGAAGTGTCTGATGAACTCTCCGGACAGGCGCAGATACTCGACGATCTGGTTAACCAGTTTAAAATTTAAGTTTATTATATCCTTAAACGACAAGAGCCCTGACATCACTGTCAGGGCTTTTTTTATGTTCAAACAGATATTTATATCGGCGAAAAGTTACTGCTCCGGTTTGACAATGATAACTATATATGGTATAATATATTAAACTTATCAATATGGAGATAAATACCGGAATGCGATTATTCTTACGCTTAGCGCTGGCCTCTACACTTCTTTTTCCTGCATATACGTATGGATATGACCTCAACAACGATACATGGGAAGACCTAGTTTTCAGCAGTTACGAGAATAACGCCGGGAATTTCGTCATAGATTCATATGTCTACTGGGGAAGTTCAACAGGATATTCCACTGTCAACCGGACAGGATTGCCGACTCTTGGCGCAAAAGGCGTATCAGCCTCAGACCTCAATGGCGATTCATATGCTGACCTGATATTCAGTAATTATCGTGATGCGAATGGATACGATGTGAATTCATATATCTACTGGGGAAGCTCAACAGGATATTCTACTGCTAACCGTGATGAGCTTTATGTGAAATCGAGCTGGGACAACGCCGTCGCTAATTTGAATGGCGACTCATACCCAGATATAGTGTTTACCGCCGGCAGGGCTGGAATCCCGTCATATATCTACTGGGGAAGCTCGTCAGGGTACTCTGACACTAATCGGCAGACAATCGCGGTCAGTAATGCGCGGGATGTTGAAATAGCTGATTTTAATGGTGATAACCGCCCTGACATATTCTTTGAACACCGGTTCAGTGATAGCGGCAGTCCTTCCACGGAATCGTATATCTATTGGGGAAGCGATACAGGCTTCTCTGACGGAAACCGTTTGGCGCTCAGCACCACAGGGGCGCTGGGCAGTGCTGTTGCCGACCTGAATAAAGACGGCAGGCTTGAAATCATCGTGGCGCAGTACAATAACGGAACCACCTTCCATATTGATTCGCTTATTTTTTGGGGAGATGATACAAATCCGTATACAACAACAACGCCGATAGCGACTGTCGGCGCATCGGATGTGACAACTGCTGATCTTGATGACGATGGATTTCTGGATATCATTTTTAGCAACCAGCATGATGATGACGGTAATTATGATATTGATTCTTTTATTCTCTGGGGCGATGAAACATACGCGTATACTGACAAAACAATGCTGGAAAGCATTGGTGCGGGCGCTGTAGCTGTCACTGATGTTAATAAGGATTATTATCCTGATATAGTAATCGGTAACGCGTTTGACGATGAAGGCGGACTGCGTGAAGTAAACTCATATGTGTATCTTGGAGATGAGACCGCAACGTACACAACCCGTATTGAACTGCCGACTGTCGGCGCCAGCGAACTGAATGCTGGCCCTTTTATTCCTCAGGCTGAACAGCCTGTGCCTGAACCGCTTTCTGCGCTTCTGGTAAGCGTTTCAGCGGTTTTCCTCTACTTCCGAAAACGTATCCGTCTGTAATATAGGATTCGTTACGTGAACGAACCGCATTATACAGGACTGGTGTCCTCATTAAACTTCGTTTTAGTCTTTACAAAAAGTAACAAAAAAATGAACAGGCGCGGATTTCAGCGACTCTTAATACATGATTCCAATAATTGTAACAAGAAAAGGGGGACTGAAATGAAACGAAGTTTGTTTTCAGTATTGGCTATTGGTTTGGTTTTGTCACTTACGATTTTCGCAGTAAAGAGTTATTCGTGCGACACCTGCGGATGTTCCGCGCAGGAACCTGAAAAACATGAAATGGAAATCCATGATAAGGAACTCGGAATTCAATCCGAAGAAGAAATGAACATGGAAGAGGAAATGGTACCTGCAATAATCGAAGAAACGACGGGGGATGAAGGAACCGAAAGCCAGACAGAAGAATAATACAATTACCATATTGGGTATGTTTATATGAATTAGTCGCGATAAAATCTGACACATGAGTAATAAAATAGGTTACTCTTTCAACGGTAAGTAATGTGACCAAACAATACTGAACCCCTAGGGGTTC
>QZJZ01000057.1 GCA_003599815.1 Candidatus Auribacter fodinae | reverse complement strand
AATTAATCAAATTAAAAATGGCGCAATTATCAGTATTGGAAAAAATTTTTAGAGGCTGTTGTCTATCAGGCGGCGGGCGCGTTCGGTTTCCAGAAGTGACGGTTTGGTGTTGAGCACACTTTCCGTAGCCGCGATATCCGCGATAATTACGCCGTATTCCGTGAAGAAGTCAGCTATAAGATCGCTTTCCCGTATGAAGATACTATTTTTGTTAAGAGAGTATGGCGCTTCCTGTCCTTCAGCAACCGCCGGTTTTACCTTAATGGCATGAAAACCGTATGTTGAGGCAAGTCGAACTATTTGCGCCTGCAGATGCAGTAGTTCGGCTAGCGGTTCTATTGATGCTCCCTGCGCGATGGCAAGGTAGGCGTTATACAGTGCGCTTTCAGACACGAAAATGTTGGTACCGTATCCTCGGGTAATATTTTCTCCCTGTATTTCCATATAGTCCTGCACACGGAAGAAAAATGGGACGATTTCGTTGATGGACAGGTTATTCTGCGATACCATCCATATACCGACAAAGTTTATATCATCGACCGCCTGCATGTCTTTTTTCTTTTCGAAATAGTCAATGACCTGCAACCCGAGATCGTTCGCCCACTCGCTGTCAGCCATGGATTTAAGGCTGTATTTCGGGCTTTTTCCTGTCAGCGCCTGCTGAATGATGTTGATATTCTTTGCAGTGACATATATATCCAGCCTGCGCATAAGGCTTTCTGCGAATTCATTGATTAATTCAGTCGCCTGTTCAGCCATCATAT
Organism: Candidatus Auribacter fodinae; assembly: GCA_003599815.1. Classification (GTDB taxonomy): domain Bacteria; phylum Auribacterota; class Auribacteria; order Auribacterales; family Auribacteraceae; genus Auribacter; species Auribacter fodinae. The sequence goes on along the minus strand of QZJZ01000057.1, from coordinate 9,437 downwards.
CATATTTAACTTTTGGGATGGACTGGAGAAACCGGGGGATACTCGGCGGAATCTCTTCGTTTACAAGCGTGAGCTGTCGTTCCGCTGTCGGAACAGCTTTGACAATAGCATCGTACTGTTTTTTGTCCCAGACCAGTATTTTTCTGGCTTTGCGGAGGAAGTTGGCTATATTCGCGTCTTCCTGAAACGCTTTATCAATGGGTACCCTCTCATCAGGCGGTATAATCACAACGTACACAGACTCAGAGTTCAGGTCGATAGAATGGAACCCGAAATACACCGGTACGGTTAAAGGAAGGTAGGACGGGTACTGGGAGCGTATCCTGATGTCAATAAGGCGCGAGTCGATCAGGCTGACGGCTGTGGTTTTATCCGCATCAATGAATTGTTCCAGCCCGTCTATGCCGACCCGGGCAAATGCACTCATCATACCGATATTTGCGGGCGTAGGATATGCCAGCGGGTTACTTAAAGCCGGTTCTGTATTAATGATCGCCGTCATTTCATTGTTGCTTTTTACATGATAGATGTTGGACGGTTTTTCCACACCGGGCATTATGCGTTTTCTCACTACGTAATCAATCATCTCGTCGTACGCCCTGCTGACTGCGACAGGGTTGTTCTGAATAGGTGTAGAAGCAAGAAAGTTGAGATATGTTTCAACACCGCCTCTGCTGGCAACCATGGTGACAAATGAATGCTTGGAACTGCGCAGTTTGCTCGCCACGCTGATATTAATCGTCAGGTCTTTTGCCAGAAATTCGTTGTATCCCATATAATGATATTCCGTAAGCCGTACTCCCGGTATACCCCGTGCAAGCGGAACGTCAAGAGCGCCGGAGTTGGTTCCGGTAGCGAATGCCGCTCGTTCCAGAATAGCGGCCTGTTCTGATAAAGAGTAGATTTTTTTGAACTTATTATGTTTTAGCTTCCACGCGTTGGTGAAATCAATCAGGTCGTCCTGTGAGTCGATAAGTTCCTGCAGTTCCCGTGCGGCATTGACGAGGTCAAACGTAAGAGAACGGATGCGCTCAATGTACATTTCATTGTCTGTCAGAGGTTCCAGCCGTGCCAGTTCGTCCAGAAGCTGGTCCGCGAATTCAGCAGGGGAGTTGCCGAAAAAGATAATTTTGGGCGATTTGCCGGTTTTATGGCGGACTTTTTCCCTGAGCATGGAAATAAACTGCATCGTATCGTACATATTTGAGTTGCGGGTGGCGTCAGTAAGGTTGATATCCATGCGGAGGCTGTAGGCGATGACAATTTCTTCTTCAGGGTTAAACCCCAGTTGGTTATAAAACTGGTCGGCGGCGGCTTTGTGTTTTTCACTGAGCGGAAGTTCTACCGGACGGTTCATATTGAAATAACTGGTCGCATATGCGGTGGTTTCTGTTGGTTCAAGTTCGGGATGATGCACTGAAAAATCGTACGCTGGTACAAACAGCTCAAAAGGGTATGCTCTCACTACTGACGGGTCGGAATTGATATATTCCTGCATAAGCGCTTCCCACATGACCCTGTTGACGTCTTTTACCCGGTAATGACTGAGAATATTTACCCCGTCGCCAACCAGCATTTTGACCGGTTCAATCCATATGACTTCATCAACGATCTCCTCGATCTGCGGCAACGTAAAGTTTCTGTTCTGGGGTATATCAAAAAGAACTATGGACAAGTACTCATCAGGATGTTTCTGCCGGATTCCACGGATTGCGTGTAGCCATCTGATTGATGAACCAACTCCATCAGCGAAAAATGGCAGGAGCGCCACATTGGTTCTTGCCCGGTCGGTGATTGGGCTGACTCGGATGGTTTTCATAAGTTCTTCTTTATTCGCCGCTAATACCTGTGTCGGACGGTCGATATTTTCTATGATAAGAAAATCATTTTCATCAGTGATCAGAAAATTCGCTCCGGAATTTGATACGGTATTGCGGAACGAGTATTCCCTGAAATTTACGCCCTGTACAAATACCCGCGCGTTTCGCCAGAACAGCTTCATTTCGCGTAATTCGTTGCCTTTGGGAATATCTACTATTTCGCTGTTCAGGTTTGTTCCGTCACGGAAGAGGATTCTGCGGAATCGTTTCTGGTTTTCTTCAGATGTCATTGCCAGTTCAACGGTTCTTAACCCGTAGAATGCAAGGTGTGAGCCCGGAAAATGTTTGAAGATGCCGTCGGGAAGCGTCTGAGGCAGATACGCGAACGGGTCAGCGGGATCATTTATTAAAACCATGTATCGTTCAGCCAGTTGAGATGGTTTAGCGGATTTCAGCGTCGACTTGATTAACGCAAAAGCGTTTTTGAGCCGGGTTCTCATTTCTTCACCCGGAGGCCCTCTCAGCCGTGACGCAAGAAACTCGATCTGATCTCTGGTAATGTCTTCTATCGCAGAAGTTACAGCGACTGCCAGTTCATCTGGAGGCAGATTAAAGATAGCGTCCAGATCAGCATCCGGAAGGTTTTTAATAACCAGAGCACGCCCTTCCTGCACAGCTTTCTGTAGCTGGGGAAGCAATACGCCCTGTGTCAAAGACGCTGACCGCAAAGCGGTTGCGAGATCAGTTTCTGTTACAGTCCCTTTAGTAGCCGGCATATCAAGGTATTGAGGCAGTACCGCCGATTTATATGAGAAAATTTCGGCATAATCGCATGTGGGACGAGTATCCGTAAAATTCGGTGAAACTACCGCGTACGGCAGGTTCTCTTTTTTAAAGTAGTTGATGAATGCGTCACGATGAAACCCGCCGACGATTATAATCGCTTTGCGGGCATTAATATTGTCCAAAGCAGTGCGCGCGTTTTCCAGCATCAGTTCGTCACGCCGTGACGCAAGCTGGTAGAATTTGTCGAGGCTTTCCAGAACGCCGAAAGTGATACGGCTTGTATCCGGTGCGTGAAACGGAACAAGATTATTTTCACAAATTTCGCTGAGGGTTGATACCCATAACGAGGGCTGAAAACGGGAAATATTGGATTTATAAAACGTGTATTCCGCTTTTGTCAGCCGAAGTTCAAGAAGTGATTTAAACAGGGCTATCGTATCGGATAATTCCCTGACGCGCCGCGCATCGTGATTTTCTATAAAACGTTCATATACAGATGATTCGATGGATTTAATTTGTTCCAGAACTGTGAAAATATCTATGCGGTTATATTCGTCCCATGAAGCGATATATTTATGCAGGTATGGAAACTGAACCGTATCAATACCGGATTTTTTCTGTATATCCGAGACAAATTCGATTTTGCCTTCAGCAGGAAGAACCGCAAGCCGTGCGGACAAAGTGTCCCATTCGGGAAACAGGTCAGGATGAGTGGTTCGAACATGTGTACAGTACGCTATAATATCGGTTCTGAGTTTGTCATCCTGAACGATACTGAAATAGGTGGTGAGTGACGCAAGCGTGTTTACAGCAGGATACGTATTTTCAGCTAACTTCATATCACGGCAGAGGCGCGTGAGATATATACTGTAATCAGCAATATCATGCGCAGAAGTCTCAAACGCGATTTTTCTCTTCTCGAACGCCAGCAATTCAGCCGGATATAAACTATTTTTCAGATCGGATATGTTTTTTTCTATATTCCCGACAAAATCCATGAGTAACTGGCGTGTCTCCAGAGAGTCAAGAAACGCCTGCACGTTTTCAGCGTAGAGATCGGGATTTTCCAACCCTTCAATAAGAAATGTATAATCCGCCACAATATCGAGATACTCTTCGCCTGATATTTTACCGGATTTCAGATAGTTATCGGATACATTTTTCCTAATGCCGGCAGGGGCAAATGCCCTGAGGTATGCAAGGTTGAGATTTCCGGCACCGCCTTCAGTAAGTACAAGCGAGTAGCCTTTTTTTGTTACAAGGTAGTCGATAATGTTGGCTATGTTGCGCTGTGCCTGATAGTTATAATGAAAGTCGTTTATCAGGAAAAAGATATTGTCAGTGTCGGTTGTATTAAATGTGTCAATCTGTCCGAACTGGCTGGGGATAAAGATATTATGCGAATCTGTTTGTGTATGGGGCTCTGATGCCGTTTCCGTGTTCCCGGTCGAACTCAAAATTGTCAGGAAGGCAAGAAGAATTAATCCGCTGAATTGTAATCTGAATTTTTGTCCGAACATTGAACCGCCATGTTGATGTTTTAGCTCTGTTATGCTTAAAATATTATACTATATTTTAATTACGGGATCAATCTGAATGACACAGCATGTAAACTGTATACTGCTTATTTTCGGTGTGTTATATAAGAGAAATATGAGAATGATTAATTTGTCATAAAACTGCATGTCGCGAGGATAAAAAAAGAGGGATACGCTGAAGTGCGTACCCCTCTTGATAATTTTGAACAGCGTTTATTTCGGCGGATGCCGTTCGTGCTCCATATAATGTGTTTTCAGGATATCAAATTCGCGCCGCAGTTCTCTCAGTTCGTCTTCGAGTGCATCTATTCTTCTTTTAAGGAATTTTGTCTGCATAGCCGGGTCATCAGCTATTTCTTTCACTTCCTTATATTTAACCTTTTCGCCATCGGGCAGTGTAATATCTTCGTTCTCAATTGCCTGAATCTTCTCTTCGATTTCTTCCCTGCTCATTTTTTCTTCCTGTGCGCAGATCAGTATAGAAACTGTAAACAGGAACAGGAAAGAGAGGAGAAATGAGGCTAAATATTTCCTCAATCGCCTTGTAATCATATAACCTCTCTTGTTAAAGTTTAATTTCAGTTATCCTATTATTTAGGAGGGAATGTCTTTAACATTTCCGTGACTGCCTGATTAACTTTGTTCCTTTTTTGTTCGGGTGAATTATTGAACCTGACATCAGCCTTTGCGCTACCACGCCAGATAGGCTGTTTTGTTTTTGCGTCGATGAAATCGAGGATAAGCGTCCCTTCATCATACGTGTATGTGTATGTTTCTTCCATTTGAGGGCCCCAGTATTCATATCTTCCCGTATATCCGTAATATCTGTTATAGGTAACAGTATCGGTCTTTTCCTGCAGGGATGCGTGATAGGCAACGTAAAAATCAGGGTTTCCTGACGTGTCCATAGTGTATCCTTTTTCCGCCAGAGCGCTTATAACAGCGCTTCTGATATTTGATTCCACAACATGGTCAATTACTCGCGGATCGTTGACAGTAATCCTTGCATTTGGCATCCAGTCAAATGTTTTCAATGAGGCGAAATTAGCTTCAGTGTCGTAGTTAGTGGTGATCGTGAACGGAGCGCATCCGCTCAGGGTGAGTAGAAGAACTGCGCATAACAGGTTTCTTAGGTGCAACATGTTTGTTTCTCCTTTAATGAATGTTGAGTTAAGGTTCATGCATACAACATTTAAACGGACGCAAATTTGTATAATAGATAGTAATAAAAGAGTACATTAATGTCACGAATTTAATGCGATGACTAGAAAAATCCTGCGGTTATATAAAAAGGAATCAGGATGTATTTTTATAACTTATTGAGCTCTAATTTGTTTCCGACAAAATTAACCTTATTCTGTTGTGTCGGTTGGGGGCGTTTATATTATCGTATATTTCAAGCCGGCAATACAGTTTAAAAAAAGTATGGATATTCATAATAGATTTATCTATATTGTAGACACTGATTTATAAGGATGTTTATGAAAAGCGGCGGATATTTTAATCCGGTTTTTTAATATACAGTGAAAAAGATATTGGAGATGATTGTATTATGAAGCGCATGCTATTGATGTTTATGATTGTTATGGTGTCCTGTACTGTTTGTCATGCAGACTCGGATGAGAGGTACGCTATTGTCACGGATAAGGATAATATACAATCCGAGGTCAGGGGGCTTCAGTCATCTTCCCAGTATAATGACAGATGGGAAAATATTTACGATCCGTTTATTTGTATGTATGATTCGTCGCTGTGCATAGCTGTCCCTATTAAGCACATCATATCGCTCAGGCTTGAGAATGGTAAGTATTTGATGGAGTATATATATGGAGGGAACAATCTAAAATTTTCAGGACTCTTGGACGAATATGTAAAGTTCTCGGGCGAAACTGACTTCGGCGATTTTTCCTTGCCGGGGAACACGCTGTTAAGCATTACTTTTTCTTCTCCGCCGGTGGAAGAGCCGCAGGCCGAGCAGGCGGAGTACCCTCATGTCATTGAATTAGAAAACGAGACCAGAATACCTGTGCGGATAGAGAGCAGGACAGATCACTTTTATGACACAACCGGGTATATAATGGGAGGTGAAACGTATACGCACCATTATACCGATTTTCGGTTTAAGAGAGGACAGGCGGAGCTAACGGTTCCTTTTGAAGACATAGCTTCTCTGGAATTTACATTTGAAGGGCCGTATGTAGCCCCGGGAGAGGTAGTTGTAACCTTGAAAAATGGAAAGACAACGACTGGACAGTTATACGCGGCTGACACCATGGAATTCGGCGGATTATCGGGTGTATGCGAGAAGGGTTATTTTTATATCCATGGACGGAATATAAAGAAAGTATTTTTTGTCGCAGATCAACAGTGAGTATTTCATGGTTCGCAGGGGTGGTTTTGAAACCGGTCTCCGGCCTTTCAGTTCCCTGTTTTCCTGATATACACAATAATTCCGAATACGATCATGCTCCATCCGAGCAAGCCCGCAACCGTATAGTTCAGGGAAGAGGATACCTGCTCCTGATTTTTCTCGACCAGATATGAGCGCTTTTCTATTACCTTCCGGTAGGTATCTGCCGTGCAGCTTTTGAAGCTCACTGAGAAAAAGCCGAGCATTGCCGGCAGAACCGCACCCGCGAGAAATACTTTTTTGAGGATTGCCGAGAAATTACGGTTAGGAACAAGCGAAATGATTCTCATATAACTGCGCCGGAGCAGGAAAAATACCCCGGCTCCTAGAAGGATCGCACCTATCCCGGTCACGAAATAGGAAATAATCAGGTAGAGCTCATTGCTCATTTGGATTTCCTCAGAACGGTTATGATGATGGTTATCATCACCAGATACGCCGCGAGAAAAAGAAGCATTGACCCGAACACTTCCGACAACCCGTCCGCGACTTTCCATACATATTCCATGAAAGCGGCTTCTGCCGGTAAGTTAAACGGTACGCCGAACGCTGAGCTGAGAGCTATGCACAGGAGCCCGATCACCAGAATCCGGGAGTAAAATGTTGTGCAGTCGGGAATTTTGACCACATCGTCCAGAACGGTGCGCAGGTTTTTATTTATAATCACAAAAGCCGCCAGAGACAACCCCAGTGAAACCACAAAAAGAACTACGAATCCAAGTATGTTTGGCATCATTATCTACCTCCCGGTTTGTCATTGATGTATGTGATATCTTTAAGCAGTATAATGTATCGAAGAATATGTTTACAGTGTCTCTTGACTATTTTATACTGCCTATTATTTCATATACTGTCCGATAAGTACAATAATATGATTCCACTATTTTAGTTTTTGTTGCGTATGGAAAAACTGTTTCAGGACTCGGACACGAAAGGATCTTTGACTATGAAATTTTGCTAATTATGTATCTTGTTGCGATGCAATAGGAAATTGTGACGTTGACTATGTCTCATTATAAAATGGGAATAGCACTGTAAAAAAATGATGTAATAGTTTTTGTGGTAGTGATAGACTTTTCTGTGTTGGTTGCGGCTTTTTAATCTTTCAGATTTTTTGTTCCTGTCGGGCATGCGAATCTAATCATTTTTTATGCAGGAGTTTATATGATGGTGAACGGGTTCAATAAGAGAGTATTATCCGTGCTGGTATCCTGTCTTATCATGGTGAATCTCGCCGGTTGTGTGGGTATTGGCCCTCGAACTGTTGTCAGGGACAGGTTTGATTATGTGTCTGCAATTTCAAGCTCGTGGAAACAGCAGTTGCTGTTAAATCTGGTAAAGACCCGCTATGCGGATGCGCCTGTTTTTCTTGATATTGTGTCTGTTATCAGCCAGTATGTGATTGAAGGGCAGGTTCAGGCAGGCGCTTTATGGGCGGATGACCCTTTGGGTGATTCCCAGTCATTTGGCGGCGCCGGAAAGTATACTGATCGTCCGACGATCACATATTCCCCGCTTCTCGGTGAGAAGTTCACCAAGAACTTGCTTACTCCTATTCCGGTGACCGGTATATTATTTCTTCTCCAGAGCGGGTATCCGGCTGATTATGTACTGCGAATATGTGTAAACAGCGTAAACGGTGTTGAAAATCAGTATGGCAATCCGTTGACGGGCAGGAAAGGGGATCAGGACTTTTTCCGAATGGCGGCCGCTGTTCGAAATCTTCAGAGAAATGGCAGTTTAGGTATACGCGGCGACCATAGTTCTGTGGCGGTGATGTTCAAGAATCTGAAGAATGAAGAAATTGCCAATGATTACATGACTATACGTGATATTCTCGGCATTAACCCTCAGACTGCGGAAGTAAAGGTAGTTTACGGATCGTTTCCTGAGAACGACAGGGAAATAGCGATACTCAGCAGGTCGATGCTGCAGGTGTTGATTGATTTTTCCGCTTATATTGATGTCCCCCAGTCAGATGTGGAGGAAGGAAGAGTATGCTCTTCTGCTCAATCTGTTTGGGAAGACGCGGCGCCTATGTTACAGGTGAAGAATTCTCTTCTGAAACCGGGTAATGCCTATGTGTCCGTTCATTATCGCAACAGATGGTTCTGGATTGATGACAGGGATTATCTATCCAAGCGTGTTTTCACATTTTTATTAATGCTCTTCTCGTTGACCGAAACAGGCGCTGACCATGCCGCGCCTATTGTAACCGTTCCGACAAATTAGATAGCGTCCTGAGGTTCAGTGAGGAACTTTTTTGGCGAAAAGAGATTATAGCGCTTACAATTTTTCTTCCTGTTTCAGCTCCTGAGCGATCTTGAGCCCGACAAGCCGTGCTATGAGGGTCGCGAGAAAAATTTGTCCGGTCACCGCCTCTAAGGTAGTAAGTATTTTGGCGGCAGGCGTCAAAGGGACGATATCACCATATCCGAGTGTTGTCAGCGTCGTGAAACTCAGATATAAAAAATTTATGGTATGATTGCTGCCGCAGGAAAATGCATCCGGGGCAAATGTATTTAAAATGTTATAGAGTACCATCCATAACACGCCTAACAGTAGATAAATACTGATGCCGCCCTTGATTACGTCAGGAGTGACTGTCCTGAACGAATTGATTTTCCTGATTAGAGCGATGATCGCGATGCTGAGCAATACGGCATAAATGACAATGGTGAACAGGAACAGCAGTGAATTATCTGATAAGACATTATACGCAATCAGTATATCAATGAGAAAACACCCCATGAGCATGAGGCTGAAGTACCGAAACATTTTGGGCTTGAGCGCCGTGTAAAGAGCGGGTATAATCGCCATAATAAGGAAAAAATTAATAATTGGCAGTCGCATCTCAACTACGGTTATCAGTGGATACAGCAG
>QZJZ01000027.1 GCA_003599815.1 Candidatus Auribacter fodinae | reverse complement strand
TCCTGTCCATCTCATCAAGAATAAATGATCCCAGCGCTTCCTGCTGTTCAGCGGACACCTGCCCGGCAGTTGCTATCTCGGCAAATACCGGCGCCAGCAGGTTTTGCAGTACCGCTTCAGGATAAGGGAGTTCATTATCAAGAACATCTTTTATAACGGTAAACAACTCCGAGACCTGATCCTTCATCAGTTTCGACTGGATCACCAAATCAGCGATACGCGACAATTCATCAAACACTGCCTTATTAACTTCACCTGAAGGCAGATACGGTTCTGTGGATTCCAGTTTTTTGCTCTCTTCTTCCATGACTTGTTCAGCCACGGTACCGACCTGATGCAGGCGTCGGTCAATAAGCAATACGATATCCCGTTTAATACCGCCCTGTTCAAGATTGGAACGAATCCAGTCGCGAAGCTGTCCTTCGGCTATCTGCTGTTCAGTCATGCCAAGCACTTCACTCGCGAACTGGCGCCATAACCGTAATTCAGCCAGTTCATGCGCCGCAGTAACCGCGTTGTTGGTATACACCGAATTACGGCGCAGACCCGCATGCCCTGCCTGTTCGAAATTTTCCAATCCGGTTAAGAAATAGAACTGTTCACCGCGTTCATTCGTGAAGTCAGGCAACGCGTCAAACCCTGTTCTGCCCTGTTGCTGGGCTTTCTGCATGAGGCGCGCTTTGAAAGCGGCGTTTGCCAGACGATGAGACCCGCGCCCCAGACTGGATATATCAATATCGCCTTCGTCCGTAACCGCGACCCGTTTTGTCAGGTCAACAGGGTTCAGACCGATAGAGAGGAAGGTATCCGGAAACTCGAATTCAGCGGCGCGCTTATCCAATGATAACCTCTGCGCGGCTATTGCCAGTTCTTCCTCAGTGCCGATTATTATCTGTTCAGGAGCACGCAGTTCTTCAAGTTTCGACCATTGATTGGTTTGCCGGTCAAATACCCAGCCGGACAACAGGTTGCGTGCGAGTATCTTTTTCACTTCGTCAGCGAAACGGTAATTCAGTACCGGATTACGCACCAACGATGTTGACGAGCTGATAGACGCGGCAACCTGCGCGCCCTGATCAGCCGCCGAATGAGCGATAATTTCCTGTAAACTGGTATAATAGGTATCTATCTGGTATCCTGCCGGTACGCGCACATCTGACGGCGTGGCGATATACATATCCAGCACAGCCATCAGCCAGAATGACTCGCTGTTACCGGTTTGTATAAGGTGATTCAGGAAATCAAACGAGATATTCTTAAATATGGGAGCCTGAGCTGATTCAGGATGCGCGCTGACCTGTATTTTCTGTGATTCGGCAACACCGGCGTTATATGCCTCAACCGCCTTTTTCAGGTTCGCTATTTCCGGCCCGAAAAACTGGAGGTAATGCGGCTGTGTTTCCACCGTTATGCGCGCGACATCCCGTTTATCCGCTTTTACCGCGGCTATCAGAATATCAACGATATCGTGCATTGGTATAATCGATTCCAGTTCAGAAAAATCTTTATTCACATGAATCGCGTTGATAAGGTAATGCTGAAACATATGATGCCCGATGTACTCATGCGTGAGCAGTGTCGGGAGCCCCATGGTGTCAACAGCGGATGAAAGACGTATCATTTCCTCGTTCGCCATACCTTGAAACAATCCGTCATCTTTCCTAGCCATGGTTACTCGGCTAACGTCCATCGGAAGCCGTTCAAATATTTCCTTCGGCATCGCTTTGATCGCATTCAAAACCACCCTGAACGAATCAAGATTCTGATTCCCGTCACGGATATCGGTGTATAAGGTGATGCCAAGAGTCTTTGATACTTCAGGATGTATACTGCTCAGGTTAGCCGCTTCAACGATCAGGTCAAGATACCCGTTTTTGTTGAGAAAATCGGTATTGAGCATAGCTCGCATCATCGCTTCGTTCTGAATAGCGTTTATGCCGATATCGTTATTAAAGTTGGTGAACACCCATTTCAGGGCAGTGACAATATCGGCGGCGGCTTTGAAATCCATGCCGAATTGTTTGTTCAGAATCTCCACCGCATTCTCAATCTGCTGAATACCGGTTACAGCCTGCGCGACGATATCGGTAATCGCCTGCTGTTGTCCGTCCTCAAGCCATATCTGCAACGGCGGAACGTTGCGCTTTTGAGCAAGCTCTTTGGCAGACTCCACGAAATCCATTCGCTGCTGATCAAACGCGGCGCGTAATCTTTCAGTGAGCGTATTGATTACTGAAACAACCTGATTTCGAACCTGTTGTAACAAACCTGCCTGATTCTCAAGGCTGGTCGACAATGCCGCCTGAGAAGCCGCGGTAATAACTGATTTTGGGACAGATAACTCAGTTCCGGTAATAGCTATGGAGCCGTTTGGATTGAGCTTAAACGCCGCAGAGACATCCTGCATGGCACTATTCAGGTTTGATATCTGCTCCGCATTCATTTCAGTTTTAGCAAGGGCAAAACCTGAAGTGGTATCTATCAGTGAAAACGTGGTACGTAAGGTATCGACGGCACGCCATGAACCGTCAAGAACCGTATTAATCATCGCCAGTTCAGCGGTGTCCATTACTCGAAGTGTATAGCGGTTGCCTTTGCCGTCAGCAACGACATAATGATTATCTGCTGTTTTCTCCAGCACCCGGACACCAACCAATACCGTGCCGGCAGATATACCCGCTACGGCCATTGTCTCCGTCAGGGTAAGCGGCCTGTTTGAGGCGAGGGCATTTTCAATCAGTATAATGCGCTGATCCTGCCCCTGTTCGTTGAGAAAACCGGGAGAATACACTGCGGAACCTGTCTGCTGAGCACGCTGAATAAGCTGGGTTTTGGTTATATCAGCGACAGGGACAACAGCTCCTGTCCCTCCAGTACCGCTATCGCCGAAATCAGGGCGTTTGGTGACTTGTGTGATTTCCTCGTCGGTTGTTTCAATACCCGGCAGTCTGACAATTGCAGTATCCTCTTCGATATCCATATCAAAGGTCAGAAATGTATCAGGGAACACAATTTCCTGTGTGATCTCATCCATATCGTCCCGTTGAGCGGCAAGCGCAAGTTCTTCATAAGTATCCGCTACCGCAATGGCATCGTCGAAATACAGGTCGATTTCAAGTCCGTCTTCGAGTTTCAGTAACTGGAACCACGATAATGTCGAGCCGTCATAATACCATCCTTTCAGGTAATTGCGGCTCAGAATATCCCGCACCCCATTATGATAGCTATAATTGAAATAAGGGTTTTGGAAATATTCCGCATAGGCATGAGTAGCGTTATTAACCACGTGGTCTTCCTGATCAGCCGCGGCATATGCAATAATTTCCTTGATACTGGTGTAATAATCGTCTTCTTTTTTATCAGCGGGTATGGAATAATCAGCCGGGGTAGCGACAAACAGGTTCTGGTTGATAAGTTTCCAGAAAATTTCCTGTTGATTGTTATCTACAAGGTACGTGAGAAAATCTATCGAGACATTTTCTATATTGCGTTTAGTCATATCGCTCGGGTCAGGCATGTTGAAGTCAACATGCAGTTCTGCCGGGCGGTTGTTGTTGTATTCAGTAGTGACCTTAAGATAATCCGTCACGTCGAACGCAGTCATGTGAGCTTTAAAACGTACTTCATCCCTCTTGTCCTCACGCGTTGACGCAACCATGATATCCAGAATATCCTGCATCGGAAATACCGCTTCCAGATCGTCATATTTTTTCTGTGCAACGGCTTGAGTGAGATAACGGAGAAACACAGTATGCCCGATATACTCATGAATAAATGTCTTGGTCAACTGATCAACATTATATTGAGAGCTCATAAACGACTGTTCAGGATTACCCAGACCCATGACAAACGGATGGTCTTTGTTGCCGCGGTTATCATCAGCGAGAGAAATAAGATTTTTCCCTTCAGGAATAACCTGAAGAACGTCCACCGGCATTGACCGGAGCTGGTCGAGGATGCGGGTAAACAGGTCGAGGTTCTTTATATCATCGCGAATATCCGTATAAAACGCGAATTTCAGGGCATTGCCCAGTTCGGGGTACTGTTCGCTGAACCGCCATGCTTCCAGTATGAGGTCGAGGTAGCCGGTAGTATAGAGGAAATTGGTGTTCAGCATAGCGCGAAGCATACCCTCATTACGCACCACATTAAACCCGACGTTCGTATCAAAATTGGTGAATACCCACCGCATTGCGCTGAGCAGTTCGGTGGTTTCCTCAAGTTCTATATCAAGGGTAGTCTGCATCATGTAGATGAACATTTCCATACCCTGAATGACATCGTCCGCTTTCTGGACTGTGTTCCACACAGCATTGTAGCGCCCGTTGTCTATCCACATCCGCATCGGCGGTATATTCTGCGGATTAGGCTGCTGTTTGACGGCAGTGATATAATCCATCCTCATCTGCGCATAGTCATCAAGAAGCTTTTTGCCCTGCTCATTAATGAGGTTAATTATCTGGGCCTGAATAAGAAGCTGTAAGTTTTTCCGCTCACTGTCAGTACGTGCCAAGGCAAGTTCAATACCGACGTCAAATGTTTTTTTCGGGAATCCTACATTCAGAACGGAATAAGTAAGAGTGTTAGGGTCTTTCAGTTCCAGAAAATGGGAAAGCATGCCTATTTTCGTGGAAAAGTCTTCTATTTCCTCCGGGGTCATTGCAGTACGGCTGACCGCGAAACCCGCCGCGGTATCCACCGTTGAATAAGTGGTTCGCAGATCGACATTAGCGCGCCACTGCCCCTCAAGTATATTATCGATCAGGTTAATTTCTCCCGGCATGAGAATACGCAATACAGTCTGGTTTCCATCGCTGTCCTGAATCAGGTAATGGTTGTCATCGATTTTGGATTTAACTTTACCGCTGGACAATATCATTTCCACGACTTCTTCGCCCCGGGTAACTTCCTCAATAATGGTTACATCCAGATCATTGGCAAGCGCGTTCTCAACATATAACCTGCGCAGTTCAACCAATTTGGGGTTATTCCACAAAACCGCGGCTGATTCATTCAACTGATTAAAGATCCTGTCATAAACAGAATGCAGTACTGTTTCATCCTGAGCAAGTAATGCATTAAAAGTTTCAGGAGACATCATCATATCAATAATTGCCTGCCGCTTTTCAGCGGTTCGTGCCGTGTTCAGAAGAGCCGCTATATTATCAATCGGCGCAGTGGGAATGGATCCATTGATAATAGCTCCCTGAGTCGCAAAAATCAGGTTTATCTGAGCGGCGTTATCCACCAGAATCCTGTCAACCATGGCGGAAATGTCGTCAAAGAGCAGGTCGTTCATCTGGAAATCATCCATAAACAGGGCGTTTTCCTTTGACTTTGACGCAATTTCGTTAAAGCTGTCGACAAGGTTGTTGACGATCTGAGGCCATCCGATATAATCACTCATAGCGTTGAATACCGCCAGCGACAGATTGTCTTCGATCTGGTCAGTCTTCACACCAAGCACTTCGGCGGCGAATTGACGCCATAACCGCATAGAGGTAAGCTCAAAAGCCGCATTAGACGCAGTGTCTGCATAAACGCTGTCTTTTATCGGGCTTGACCGCCGTAAACGCTGAAGTTCCGCCATATCATTAATAAGGAAGAAATGCTCTTCTCTCGGACTGAGAAAAATGGGGATTACTGACTGAACTTGAGTATCCTGAGTATCCATGATTGCAGTTCCGATATCGGCGATATTAATATCGGTTTGTGTCACCTCGGTATCAGTGAGATCAATTTCCTGAGCGGTTTCACCAAGCAATTCACGAAGCCGGATAGCCACCGGTAAATAGCCCAGCTGGCGGTCTTCAAGTTTATCGAGCAAAATTGTCTGCGCATCGGTATTCAGATCATTGGCGATTGCAGAAACGACTTTGTTATACAATTCAATGCCATCCGAACGGTCCATGATATTCGCCATAGCCCTGCTGTCCAGAATATGAACGATCCCTGAAGCCATAAGCTCGAGACTGTTATCGTTAAGGACTTCAGCAACAACCATAGCCTTAATAGGCAGAATCGCTCCTTTAAAAAGCGCGGTGTATTGCAGATGAGCAAGCGCAGAATAAAAAATTGTTTCATCCATTGATGCCGTCGCAATATCGGAAATATCCGTAAAAAGCGCTTCATTCACCGGCTGATCATCAAGCTTTTCTGTAAGAGCAAACTGTTCTGCTTCCTGTCCGAGCGCATGAAATATGTCGTTGAGTTCCTCCACCAGCGCCTTTTCTTCTTCGCCGCGCGCCATCATTTCGCGTATCCATATACGAACTGCGCCGTTGTTAATTTGTTCAGGGGTGTATCCCAATACGGTTTCACCGAACTGCCGCCACAGGCGCAATTCCACCAGTTCATGTGCCGCTGTTGACGCTTTATCAGCGTATAGCGCGTTCCTCTGTATGCCCGCATGCCCGTTCTGTTCGTATTCCTGCAATCCGGGAAGTATATAGAAGTTCTCTCCGAATTTATTGGTATGGTCTGGCAGAGCGTCAAGCCCTTCACGTCCCTGAAGCCGCGCTTCTTCCTGCAGGAGACGGGCTAGCATGCGGTTCGCTTCCTGATGAGACCCTGTCCCGATGTTCGCCACATTAATATCGCCTTCTTCGGCATTATCCGCGGCAATATCGTATACATCAGTCGCGCCAACATTACCGGCAAGGTCAAGGTCAAGGACTTTGGTATACTGGTCTTTTGTCCATATTCCTTCCTTGGTGAAGAGATACCCTTGCAGTAAACTGCCGGCAAGGACATTGCGCACGTCATCGTGATAGTTATAATTAAAGATGGGGTTATTCTGATAATTAGAACTTGCCGAAGTGGTTGCCGCCATTACTTTAGATTCCTGATCCGCAACGGCGTACGCAATAATTTCCTTTATGCTGGTATAATAGTTGTCAACCTTCTTGCCTGCTTGAATCTGCACATTAGAAGGCGTGGCTACATATATATTCTGCTGGACAAGCTGCCAGAACGCTTTTTCCTGCCCGTTCTGAATAAGATACTGCAGGAAATCAAACGACATGTTGGTGATAGTCCTATTGTTGTTGGACAGAACAACCTGCAGTTCGACAGGTTTATTTTTATTATATTCAGCGGCAATAGCCGCTATTGCAGTTCCGACAGCTGGTGTGACATCGGCAGAAAAACGAGCCGCAGATAAATCAGCCAGTATGGCATAATCTAAAATAGTCAATATGTCATTGGGAGTAATCAGTTTATTCAGCTCATCAAAATTATCGGTGTTAATGGCATTGTCAAGAATACGGTTCAACATCATATGCCCGATGACTTCATGAATGAAGGTCTGGGCGGCCCTGCGGGTACTGATCTGAGGCGTAAGGAAGACGGAGTTGCTGTTTGCGAGGCCAAGAACCAGCCGTATCTCTTCGCTGAATCTGTTGTCTGTCGATATACCGATCGAAACATCTTTACGCGGCATCGCTTCAACCAGCGGAGCAGGAATCTGACGAAGCTGTTTCAAAATCTCATTTGATAGAAAATGGGTTGATATTCTATCGGCTTCACGCTCAAGTTCAGGACGGTACTGTTCTCTGGCGTCCTGATAGATAGCGGCGGAGATGTCGTCGCGGATTTCTCTCGCCCGCATAGCGTACTCAAAATACCCGAATTCATCAAGAAAAGCAGGGTTGATACCCCGGAACATCCCCTCATTTCGGATAAGAGAAAATCCTGTTTTCGGAGTAAAGTTTTCGTTGAGCCATGCCAGTGTTTCAAGACGTGCGATCGTATCGGCTAAATCAATATTGAAATGTTCAGTTATTGTGCGAGCGGCAAGAGCCATATTTGTATACTGAGCCTGCGCCTGTGCTGTGATATTCTTAATAGCCTCATCACGTTTGGTTTCAGCCCAGACCTGAATAGGAGGCGTCGCCCCCATGTCTTTATCCTGCAATCCATATTGATCGATCAGCGCCTGACGACGGTCAATGACGCTCTGTACAAAATCCATCCGCTCTTTCGCGTACACTTCCTGAACAAGATTGTCTCTCAGCGCCTGAGCTTCGTCCATAAACCATTGAGCAACATCCTGCATGTAATCCTGATTTCCATAGCGGGCGGCGATCAGCAGTAGTTCCATAACCCTTTTAGGAATGGTTATGCCTGCCGGCGTAACAGTAACGGAGCCATCATCAGTCACCTTAAAATTATTCACAAAATTGTTCATCTCAGTATCAACAGCTTCGATGAGATCTGCGTCAAGCGTCTGTGAAGCAACCGCAAACCCTGCCGGGTCTATAATGGAAAACGCGCTTTTCAGGATAGTATTGGAATCCCATCTATTGAGAGTAACATCCTGAATAGCAGTAACTTCAGGCGTGCTCATAGCACGTACGGTTACTTCTCTGCCGTCTGCTGTACGGGCGATAAAGTGTGTGTCATTAATTTTTGAGACTATTGTCAGCGTCTGCGTAACAGTAGCAAACCGGGCAGTATCAAAATCAAATTTTCTATCCTGAAATGTAATAGGAGCCTGCGAGTACAGAGCGTAATCCAGCAACAGCGCACGCGTATTGGCAAGCTGTTTTGCTGAAGCACTGCTTACGGACATGTCCGGGTTACGGAGGTTCTCTATCAATGGCTGAGCCTGCCAGTATGAGCTAAGGTCAGGCAGGTTGTCTCCGCTCCGCAATTTCCGGAGGATATCATTATACAACGCCTGCGACTGGGTAACGCCGATTTCCTCAGCAGTTTTTATATCCGACAGCCTCTGTGTAACTGCATCAAACACAATTTGCGAGACAGGCACTTTCAATCCGTCGACATTCATATAGATGATAAACGAATCAATTCCCGCGGCAACCGATGCGGCGCCTTGAACCGGAGTTGCCATTACTCCCAGAGGGCCGTTAAACTGGATTTTGCCGTTCCGGTCGCGGGTAGTTTCAATCAGCCCCAGTTGAGTGAGCCTGTTCAGTATCTGAATAAATCCGACATCTGTTACTCCGTCAACAGGATAATAACTGAATTTTTTGCCATTAACTTCATCCATCACCGCGCTTTCAACAAGGTCGCGCAGGTACGTATTATAGTATTCAACAGCCACAGGGCCGTTTACCTGATCGATAGCCGCTCCTACAACGGTGAGAGCCTGATTGGCAGAGGGTATATTGCCGCGCGAGAAATAATCGCGAAGCTGGTTCATCCGCAGTTCTTTCCAGAATGCTTTCACATCGGTGAATTCCGCGGCGGGAATATCGTTGACATGGAACCCTCGTTCCAGATCGCGGTACTCATGTTCAAAAATGGATCGAAGTACTTTCTGGTATTTTGCCCTGTCAAGATCAACCTTATCAGCAAGGTAGGCCATGGAGGACAGGTTTACATAAATATTCGCCCGGTCTTTGGTAACCGCCATACCCGCGTGCGCCAGCGCTTCACCGGTATAAAACACCCCTTTTTCATCTTCAAGGAGAAGTGTTAAATTATACTTGCTGAAATCATATCCTTCTTTGCCCGGAGTTTTGTCCTGATGAGACTGAACAAGCGTTTCCAAGGTTAAAACCAAAGCTTTACGAATCGCTTCGCGGGTAGCCGGGTCTTCAAGACGCTTGCGCAGGTTATTCTGGGCGTCTACCATTTTGATTAATTGTTCCTGAGAAGTTCCGTCAAAGGTAACATTGCGCTGATTAAAGAAGAATTCCACCAGCCTGCCGGTGTCCTGTTCCATCAGGCGGTTGACAATCTGCTCAATACTGTTCAGGTTGCGGTCAGTCACAAACGAGAGGTCAAAACGTATAGCGTTACCCGCTTCAATATTTTTCCTTATTTCAACATCAATATTAATTCCTTCCCGTTCGAGCGACGCACGGGCAAGGTTCGGCTTTTCAGATTCTCCCCGTGTACCGGAATCCATCGGTTGGCGTTGTGCCGCCAATTGTTCCATATCAGAGGAGCCGGCAGTCTGTTCGATTATTATCTGATCAAGCAGAGCAAACAGGTTTATTATATCCTGTGCTTCGCGTGCCCTGAAAGCTTCACGAACATCCTGCTGAAGTATTTCGAGCGCTTCAATTCCTTTTTTGCCTTTATAGAGCAAATCAGCGATTTGTTGATCTGTAAGCTGAAGGTCTGTAAGGATACGTCCGGTTTTAATAAACACCTCATTGTTTACAGGACTGCGAAAAACGAGTTGTCCGTTTTCAATCAGCCACTGAGCAAGAGCCTGCAGGGCCGGCGAGGTTACCGCCTCGCTCTGAGCGGTGTGAAAAGCGGTACTGTAGAGGCTCTCCACGTTACGCATATCCGCAGACCGTTTCAGCGTTGTTTCGGGCGATTCCTGCAATATTGTCGCGGCAAGTGAAAGAATCTGGTTTGTTTTACGTCCTTCAGCCCGCGCAACCTGAGCCATCAGTTCCGCACCGCCCTGTTTCATCCATGAGGCAAAGCGTTCAGTATCACTTTTCATAGCAAGCAGAAAATCAAATGTCTGGCTGTCTATAACAACCTCAACAGCCACATTAACAGGTTTTCCCTGAAAAGATCCCGAACGCAGTTCATCGATAACTGTAAATGATGAAGAATTGCTCAGCAGTACGGATCCATTCACAATGATATGCTGAACGCCGTTATTGAGCATACTCTGTATCTTATCCGCAAGATCAGGAACGGACACAGGCACTGTATCAAGCACAGCGCTTTTCAAGTTCGGAGACGTGAGCGACGGAATACCGGGCTGTGCTGGGCGAAGAACTTCCGGGGTCTGCACCACTGCAGGACGAGACAGCTCAACCATCGTGTCAATAATAGAATCAAGATCAGCTGTTTCTGCCGGTGTGATTTTTCCCAACAGGTCAAGAAGCGCAGACA
>QZJZ01000038.1 GCA_003599815.1 Candidatus Auribacter fodinae | reverse complement strand
CGCAGAATTGTCTCCTTATCGAGTTCAATGACCGCCTGATATAGTTTGGTTCGCAGTTCATTGGGAAGCGCCTCCAGCTGTTGCGCGAGAATTTTGATATTTGTTTCATACGGATCTATATCATTATCTTCATCCTCATAAATATATTTCACCCCGAGGTAGTGAGACATAATCCCAAAAATTTCATCTTCCCTGAATGGTTTGTGGACACATGCGTCGAATCCTTCCTTCAAAAAAATTTCCTGATCCTCTTTAACCGCCTGCGCGGTCAGGGCGGCGAGAACAGGCGGGTTGTCCGGCATGGACGTTCTGATCATCTGCACGGCTTGTATGCCGTCAAGTTCGGGCATGCGAATGTCCATCCATACAAAATGGGGTCGCCATTCCTGCGCGAGACGGACTGCGTCTTTACCGTTGATCGCTTCTTTTACCTGAAACCCCACTGTTTCCAAAAGGGTAACAATTAAATCCCTGTTCTGTTTGTTATCTTCAGCGACTAGAATACGTGGAATTTTCTGATCAGGCGCCAGCCCGATAACTCGTTTTTTCGGTACGATGGCGTCGAAATCGGATTTTTGAGCTTCCTTAACGGGTATCTCGAAATGGAACGTGCTTCCTTTATTGACTTCGCTGGCGACAGATATCTCTCCGCCCATCATATGGATATAGTCGCGGCTTATAGCTAATCCAAGCCCGGTTCCGCTTTTGCTTTTCCTGCCGCTTTCAGTTTGTTCGAAATATTCAAATGCCTTATTGATCTCATGCGGCGCTATGCCGGCGCCGGTATCTTCAATATCAAAAGCGAGCCGGTGTTTATTTTTCATAAATACGCGCATTTCAATGAAACCGTTATCCGTGAATTTGACTGCGTTTCCCAGAATATTGATGAGTACCTGACGCAGTTTGCTTTCAGGTGCGAATACATAGTGCGGGACGTTGTCGTGCCTGATAAGAGAGAACTTTAAATTTTTTGAGTCGGTTTTGACTTTGAACATGCTGGTCAGATCGTTCAGCAACGTCCATAAATTGAATGCATTTGTATCAAAGGTGATCTGTTTTGTTTCTATTTTGGATATTTCCAGAACGTCGTTAATCAGCGCCAGAAGATGTTTGCCGCTGGAATTTATGATATCCAGGTACTCGCGGCAATTGGTAGGGAGCATGGAGTCTCGCCGCATAAGCTGGGAGTATCCCAGAATGGCGTTCATAGGGGTACGGAGTTCATGGGTCATGTTGGAAAGAAAAATGCTTTTGGCGCGGCTCGCCTGTTCTGCTTTTTGCTTTGCTTCACGTAACGATTGTTCTGTTTTTTTCAGTTGTGTGATATCCAGCATAATGCCTATGATACCGAGCACTTTGCCTTTGTTGTCGTTAAAAGTTGCTTTGTAAAATATGAGGTCCCGCAATTCACCGTTAAAATAGGTCGCGCATTCAAACTGCTGTTTGCCCGGATTGTTGAGGATTTCCAAATCTTTCTGGTAATATGGTTGTGCCCTTTCGCTGTCAAGCATATCAAATACAGTTTTGCCTATTATATCTTCTCTGGTTTTTCCAACCAGCTCGGCAAATGCTTTATTACAGCCAATATATTGATGGTCAGTGTTTTTATAGCAGATTGGAGATGGAATGGTGTCCAGCAGTGTCATAATGAACTGATACTGTTCCTTACTTTTATCTTCCGCCAGCTGTCTTTCGATAATTTCCTTTTCAAGCAGTACATTTTTACTGTTCAATTCAGCGGTACGCTCTTCGACTTTTTGTTCAAGTACTTCCTGCGCTTTTTTCAGCGCGGATAAAAGAGCTTCGTTCTCCCGCATGGAGAGCCGGATGGATTGTATCATATCGTCAATAATAATGCCCAGTTCGCGTGTCTCTATTGTTCCGGTAAGCGGTATCTGAACGGCATTGATGTTGTCTTTAGTGAATCCTGTGAGGGACAGCATAAGCTTGTTTAACGGCGCGGCAAGGTTTCGCGAGAGTATTACTGACAGGATAACAGCGATCACAAGAAAAAAGGTGGATATGTATAATATCCTGTTTCCCAGTACTTTTGCTCCCATCTGGATATCATCCAAATATAGAGACGCCCCGACATACCAGTTCAAGGGCTCGAAATACTCGATGTACGCTTTTTTCTGAAACCGGTACTCGCCGGGGTGTTCGGGCCTATCCCAGATGTATGTGAACGATTTATCTTTTGTTTTTGCCGCGGCGATAAGTTCCTCAAAAATAGGTTTTTGAGTTACCGGGTTCATTAAGTGCCTGCCGTCCTGCGCTTCGATGGTAGGGTGAACGATTAATTTTTGATCACCGGTAAAAATAAAAAAGTAACCTGAGCCGCTCAGCTTGACATTAGCGAACATTTTGTCAAGTTCGTCGATGATTGCCTTCAGCCGCTCGTCCGACTCTTCCTGTATATCTTCGTTATAAACGCCTGAGCCGACAATCCAGTTCCATTCTTTAAACAACTCAATGTATGATACTTTTTTTTGCCGTTCTTTCGGAAACCCCTCTGGTGCGGGCTTGGGCCAGAGGTATTCAACATATCCGCTTCCGTTACGCAGGCAGATGTCGACAATTTCTTCTCCAAGGCTTTTATCAGGATCAGCGAGGATGTTCATATATTCCGGTGAATCCATGGTTTTATTTTCCAGATGGGGAAATGCGGAATGCATTATCATTGTAGGTATTGGGCGGGCAGTGTCGTTGATCCAAATATAGCCTTCTCCGCCTTCTTCATACCGCAGATACTTGATCGCCCGGATCGCTCTTTGTTTTGCGTCTTCTTCCGTGAGTGAGCCGTCTTTGTATCGTGCGTGATACCCTCTTATCACATTGATTGCCATGGTAACGATATTTTTCCGTTCGTTCTTTTTTCGTTCCATGGCGACTCTGTTATGAAACAGCAAACTCTGGTATTGTGTCTCTACATTCAGCATAACCGTATGCAGGATTTTGCGAGCGTTGTCCTCCGCTACCGTGCTAAGGGTTTGTTTAGCTTCCTTCTGCACAAAATATGAAATGGTTATCCCGCAGATGAAAACATTGAAGATAACGACAAGTAAAATTCTGGAACGTAAGGAATTAAGCATTTTTCTTATTCCCCAAATTATAATAATTACCATATCCTACAGTTATACTACTCTTTTTATTGGTAAGTTTAAACATTAAAAAAGTGATTTACATTGAAGGGTTGTTTGAACTGAATTTGCCGTTGTTTCGGCTGACTCTTATCATAGTTTGCGTTGCGGAACATGGAAAAAGAAACTCTTTGAATACAAAGTATAATTGAGAATCACCTGTTTTTATAGTATAATAATATTTTAACAATCTATATAAAATATTTGGAGAGAGTACTTAAAAGAATGCGAAAAAAATTTTCTTTTTACATAATGGCTCTTTGTTTTTTTACGCTGGCGACAAGTCCCTGCGCTTTCTCTTCGCCAGTAAGCCGATTTGATTTTCCTGACAGGTACTGCCGTGTTACGGAAAAATATGAAGGTACAACCGAAAACGAGGCTGTTATTTTTATTCAGGATATTCATTCCAGTTATGCGGCACAGCGTAATCTCATCAAAATACTCACCTTTCTTTCCGAACGGCATCACATCAATTTAATAGGCGTGGAAGGCGCATCAGGAAAGATAAGTGCGCCGGAAATAACGAATTTTCCTGATTCTGCAGTTAAGCAGAATGTGTTGGAATATTTTTTGAGAAATGGTGAAATTCATGGATCTGAGTATTATTCTCTTTTGCGCTCAGATGAACAAGGCGATGCTGTCGAATTGTTTGGTATTGAGGACAAGGCGTTATACAAACGGAATTACAATTCATATATGTGCTCCGTTGATGCCAGAGGCCAGTTAATCCATTGTTTAAGCATGCTTTCTGAGGCGCTTGAAACAATCAGGGCAAAGGTTTATTCTGCTGAACTGTATGATTTCGATCAGGCAGTCAGGTCGTTTTCCGGTGATGAGCAGAATCTTGTGTCATATATAAAGAAACTTGCCGTTCAGGCGGAGGCTCGATCGGTTGATTATTCCGGGCAGAAAAATATTGCCGGACTGCTGAACCTGATTCAACAGGAAAGTGAAATAGATTTTCACCAGGTCGAGAAAGAAAAAAACGTTCTGATAAATCAGCTTAAAAAAGCGCTTACCGATGATGACGCTCAACAGTTGTCAAAGAATGAAATGCTTTACAAACTGAACAGGATTTCCACAGCCGAATATTTTGCCGGTCTTGACCGTTTGCTGAAAGACCATGCGGTATCGCGTGATGTATGTACGGAATTCAGCCGCTATTTGTCGTATCTCGCGGCGTTCAGCAGTCTTAATTGTGACAGGCTGGCTGAGGAAGCAAAAATACTGGAAAAGGCGATATATGCTTCGATGCTGAAAACGCCTGATGAAAAACGGGTGTACGTGATTTCACAGTATATCGGGTATTTGAGCCTGTTTGCCAATCTGAAAATGACTCGTTCCGTTTTTGCTGATTATGCCTCATGTGATATCTCTTTGCACGATGCCTTCAGTTTCATTGAACACAATGTTCCTGAATATTATACGCAGAATCTTGCGTCTGTTGACTGTTCCTCAATAGAAATGAGTGTCGCGCACGCCTCTGAGTTTTACCAGCTGGTGCTTGAACGTGACCGTCACATGGTTGATAACCTGCTGGCAAAGATGAAGGAAGATAGCGTATCGTCTTCAGTACTGATTGCCGGCGGGTTTCATGACGAAGGTATACGCGAACAGTTACGGCAGAGAGGGATATCTTTTATTACGGTGGTTCCGTCCGATGAGCCTGACAGCGAGCGGTTACCGTACATGTCACTGCTGAAGAACCTCAAATCACCGTTGGATACCTTTTTCCTTGCGGATACCAACACGTTAAAAGTGGCGTCATGGCTTGCTCAGGAACCGCTGGCATTTAAAGAGCGAAAACCGCTCCTGCTGGCAAAAATCAAGACATTGCTCGTCACGACAAAGTTATTTGAGTTGTATCAGGCTCGACTGGAACAGCATCCGCTTCGACCTGAAGGATACGCCGTTCCGTCTGACATTGGAAACCAGTTGCAGGAGATGATTAACGATCTTATCGTAAAAGCGGGCTATTCCGATTTGCTGGAAGTAACGGAAGTACGCCCTTTGGCTGGAAACCTTTACACGGAAATCGCATTTAAAGATGACGACGGCGAAAAAAATAAACGGGTTGTTGTACGGTTGACCGATAATAAGCCTTTACAGCATCTTGGCGTTGAGGCGGCTCGCAGTATCATAGAAACGGTTCGGTTGTCTACCGGTCTCACTGAAGAGTTTTTAGATTACAACGCGTATAACCGGATCCAGTTGTATGAGAATAGAATCCAGTCAGGGATACTGAAGTTTCTCTCTGAACAATCCGGTACGGTATCGGATATAGAAACATATGCGCGTGACTCAATCGGCATGGATATACTTCATGGTGAAACGGAAAATTATCTTGATCTGTTTACAGGCATGGGGCTGGTTCAAAAAACGGTTTCAGCAGAATCTACGGATGATGAGTTTTATAGCCTGAGCGATTCCGTTTCAGGCGGGCTGTTTATGCGTATTCTGTACCAGCTTGAGAAGGCGTACGCGCAGAACGGGGCTTTTCCGTCTATGATATCCTTGGATATTAATGATTTGCAGGATGTCGTTCATCAGCAGTATCCTTTTGTTTCTGAGCGGGTTTCAGCGGTACTTATTGATATCAATGTTCCATTGCATACTTTAATTCCTGCATTGTCCAGCCTGTTTGAAAATATGGTGAAGATAGAACAGGGTAATGTATCCTTAACCGGGTTAGATGTGCGTTTCATCGGGTTGCCGGAGGAAGATAAACAGCTGGTGCATGTATCCTTACGCTCAGGAGACGTTCAGGCTCCTGGCAAACTCAATGGCCGCTATACCGCTCCTGAATTTAATTTTGAGTCTCTAAAGAATGTCAGGGCCGCCAGTGTCCAGCAACATGACTTAAAACCGAATCAGATGGAGCTGATTGAACTGGCTCAATCGGGTGACAAGCAGGCTGAAGAAATCTTAATGCAGAAGAATGAAGGCCTTGCGCTGAGCGTTGCGCAGAGGATGTTCGGTCGGCTCAATTTTGCTCGAGGTACTGTTCTGAGGCTCGATGACCTTACCGCCAGCGCGAAAGAGGGATTATGGCAGGCGATACAATTTTATAATCCTGAGAAAGGCGCGAAATTTTCTACATTTGCCGTTGCCTGCATGCAAAATGCCATACGGTCTAACCTTGCGGCTACCAACTGGATGAAGCAAGCCGCCGCAAAACGTGTTCAGGAATACAAAGAGGCTGTGCGGGTTCTGTACGAGAGGCTGGAAAGGTCGCCTCAGGATGAGGAAATCGCTGATTATATGGGGATTTCAATGACTGCGCTGGCAAAGGCAAAAGAGCTTTCCACAAGAGCATTGGTTTCTCTGGATGCCCCGCTGAAGCCGGATGATTCAAAATCTTCGCTGTTGCTGGATTTTATCAAGAGCGATGAGGAAGATGACAGCCCTGAAGCAATAACGATTGCCCGCCAGAGACGTGAAATGCTCCAGCAGGCGCTCACCTTTTTGGATTTTCGTACACAGGAAATGATGCGGATGTATATGGAAGGCATGACCCAGGCAGAGATTGCTGATGTCTATGGGCTCAGCCGCCAGCGGATGAATCAGATCATTGAAGGCGAAACCATTGAAAAACTCAGGAACATTATTCAGTTCAGAGGTGTAGTAGGCGGGGAGAATTTAGCAAAAATTAAAGCTGTGGTTGCTGAAAGTTTTGGGAAGTTATCCCTGCGGGATACGGAAGTTTTAACTCTTGCCTATACCACAAATTTATCCCCAGAACAGATTGCGGCTCGCCTGAATTTCGAAAGCGTTGACGCTTTAAATCAGTATAGGGGGGAAGTCGATGCCAAATTTGAATCAATGCTTATGGAAAGACCGGAATACGCGAACAACAAACGGGTAATGAAAAGAAACTCATTGGACTGGAGTATGTTCCTGCGGCACCTGATGCCCAACAGGGAAGGATATGTTCTTGAATCCATTAAAGACTTGTATAACCGAATCGCGGTTGTGCCTGTCCCAAATTATAAACTGGATGAAATACTTGCTGATTATGAAAAACTGTTTACACCGGTAGAGCAGTATCTGATGTTGCTAACCCAATACGAAGGACTGCGCCTGACCGAAGCCGCTGAAGTGCTCGGAGTAAATATTGTGAAAGCGACGTGGATGTCGAGACGGCTCAGAAACAAACTGCTGGCAATAGTGGATGTGCGAACAACTTTTACAGCTCGCCAGCGGGAAGAACTGGCAGAGGATTTTCTGTATGCTTTCAACACTCTGCCTGTCCGGTCCAGAACGGTATTGGTTGACCTGTATTATGAGAACATCTCAATGAGAGATATCGGCGAGAGAATATCAATGAATGATACAAGCATACACAATATACGCACTGCGATATTGGATCATATAAAAAGGTATATGCGATTTCAGATCGGCAGTGCTGAACTCGCCGCCTTATTATGGCGAAACGTCAATTTAAACTCCGATGCGCAAGTTGAACAGTTTCTATACGGGTTTATAAGCGATATCCCGCGTGACAAAATCCTGCTCGAGCGGAAAAGGCCCGATGACCTTACCGAGGTTTTTGAGGGAGTCCTGCATAAACAGGGGAATGTTATAGTAACTCCTGAATTAAAGGAACTATTGAAAATATACGCCCGGTTTATCCATCCTTCAAATGCCAAATTTTTGACTGAGTATTATGTATGTGACTATGCATCTCGGCAGGCGGCGGAAAATCTTGGCATGAACCGGAGTACATATCAGCCTCGGCTGTATATGGAAGTCATACCCGCTTTAAATGAGTTTGTGGAGTATTACATGTCATTCTCCCCTGATGAGATGACCATGTTGCGGAAGCTTGCCGCGAAATTTATCAACGAACTTCCCCAGAGACAGAAAGAGTTTGTTATTAATTTCGCGTACGATGAAATGTCATATGATGAAATCGGCGCGCGGTATGAGTTAAACACGAAGAACGATGCGCATCACCAGCGAGTATACAACGCGTGCAGGCTTGCGTGGCAGAAACTGCTTGAAAATATTGATTCTGAAGATCTTCGTAATCGTTTAACCCCAAATAAACGATTAAACGCGAAATTTATGAATTATTTCTTCTGTGGATTGAAATATGAGATTCCCCGAACTGCCTTTAATGTTCCTGATCCGGCATGGGACGCGAAGAGCATAACCTATGATTCCGAAGGCGTTCTGCAGGATTTTTATGATGACGCCTTTTTGCGGGAAGTATACGAATGGCTTGGCGTGAAGGGTGATCCGGATCAAAAATCACTGCGCGAATTGAGTATGATTCTGGATACTCTGTTTGAACAGCAGATTAATATTTTATACTACCGGTTCGCGAAGCATTATACGGTTGAGCAGGCGGCGGTTGACCTTAATATCGGTGTCGGCGGGCTGTATTCCGCTCAGAAAGGCGCTAAGCCGCGAATAAACAAGTTTTTATCCTTCCTGAAGCGGTTTTCACGGGAAGATCTGGAATACCTGCATGAAATGATGGCTCAGACACTGGAAACCCTTGAGCTTTCACCGGAATACAAAGCGGTGCTGATCTATTACGGCTACGACAATATAACCGCGAAAGAGGCTATTCAGGCGGTTGGTATTACCTCAAAGTCAAATGCGAGCAATCCGTTCCAGAAAGCGAATTCAATGAAGCAGTTGCGGGCTAAATTGCTTGAAAAACTCGATCCTGAAAGGTTTCAGGCAGTATTTGAATGTTCAACTCTGGAATTTGATAACCTCTTTTTGTCGATGAAGACTACTATTCCGCGCGAGCGGTTTCGCGTTCAGGAATCTCCAGCCGGAAGAAAAAACGCGGCAATGAAATTTCCTGAGCTGAACGCCGCACCGGAGGAAAAAACAGCTCGGACTGGCGTCAACAGGCGGGAAGCGCCGAAGGCAGTATTCTCCAAACCTGAAGTGAACAACCTTTTTCAGGCTGTGAACGCCAATAGCATTGAAGACCTGAAAAAATATATCGGATTGTTCAATGAAGACGGGTTTCAGCTTCCGAATCCTCTGGTGGTCAACAGGAATCCTGCGTTCGCTCCGCTTCGTGCTACTGCGGCAAATGCTCAGCAGGCACGGAAACACCTCATGGACACCTTTCTGCCGATGGGATTATCGTATTCTGAAGTACTGAAGCTCCAGATGATTCTGGAAATGTCAGGATATCTTGCTTTTACTTTGCCGAAACAGGACGTTGTCGTTCTTGATCTTGATTCATTGCCGTTTTATGAAGAAATGCCTTATGAGAACATGAAGGAAAGGCGGAAATTATCCCATTATCTGGCGCTAATTGGCGAATCATATAATGGAACCAAGCGGACTGCAAACTTTGTTGTTTTCTCGCGGAAATACAACATGGCGCAGCTGGAATCTCTTCTCGGTGCAGAATTACTTGCCTTTTTCCGGGCTGAAGGAAATCAATTGCTGAGCAGTGAATTCTTTCCATATTACTCAGGTGAAACGGATAGCGCAAGGCTGGCGCGGTTTATGGCCTCGGTAATGGAAAGCGGCGGGCATCATCCTTTGAACATCAAGTTTTTTTCAAATAATCCCGATGCGATGAATGCCGCAAAAGAATTCGGGTTCATTCTTGCGGACAGGGACAGCGATGTCTATCAGGCGCTTGGATTATTCTCAGCAGTTCAGCCGTCGAACCTGAAAAACCTCGCTGTGGGGAACAAAGCCGGCAGAATTAAAAATCTGCAAATGTTCAGGACAGCCGGATATCTGGCATTAGCCGGCATGGAGTTGTCAAATCCTTCCCCTGCCGAAAAACCGAAAGAAACCAATTATTACCGGTTCCTCGATACGTCTTTGTAAACGCACTATAAATGCAATGGACTATTATGTGTGGTGATATATTGAAGTAAAAGGAAGTGTGGTGTTTTGCTTACCAGCTTTCGAGTACAGTGATAACCGCAACGGTACTTGAACCGCTTAATCGCACTTCAATAATGTCGCCGCGTGACAGTGAATTAAAATCCGTTGCCCGGCCGTTTTTATACACGATGGTATTGTCGTCGGCGTAGTAGGTGGCGTATGAGAATATGTTCTGCCTGTTATTTGTAACGTATTTGACCGTCAGTCTATAATCGCTTTTCTTGATAGAATCGACAGTTCCTTTTGTTCCGGTCATGTAAGAGTATAATGCCGCATTGGCAAAGAATATTGATATTAGTACGGTAATAGATAACGCTTTTTTCATAAGTGAGCCTTCCATACTAATATAATTCCTCGTTTTTTTCGACGAGCAATTCAAAAAACGGCATCCAGAACAAGATGCGGGCATCCAGCTTTTTTGATTGTTTCCATGAGGAGAGAATCGCATTAACGGAATCACGAAATTGAACATCTTCTTTGCGTATTCCCCATGCTAAAAGCTCTATATTTAAAGCGAAACGCGCAGGAACCAAGTTATCTTTTTCATATTCACCGGATAACCACCAGATTTCCGGGACATCATGTACATATGCTTCTATTTTTCCATTTATGAGGTCGGACATCGCTTTTTCTTTTTCGGTGTATGCAACCACAGTGGCAGAAGTGAAGTCCCTGCCGACAACCAGTTCCGAAGTAGTATCTTTCTCCACCCCGACCGCTCCCTGAATTGATTGGATGGCAGTTTTAGAATTATATTTTGCAAGGTCATCTTTTCGGATCAGAGCCATCTGGCAGATGCGTAAATAAGGATCGCTGAAACTTATCATAGACTCCCGTTCAGGAGTGATGCTCATACCGGACATGATAATATCGATTTTTTTATTCAGCAGTGCGGGGATCTGGTCTTTCCACGCGAGTTCGACATATTTTAGGTCTTTTCCCAGTTCATAGGCGAGGCGTTCTGCCATTTCTTTTTCGAGCCCCTCATAGTTACCCTGGTCTTTGAATATCAGCGGCGGGTAGTTAGGGGTTACTCCTACGCGAAGAACCGTCTCTTTTTGATTCGCGCATGATGAACAGAAAAGAACCAGTGGAATAAAGAAAAAAATACAAGAGATTCTTAATCGATAAGGCATAATGATACCCTGATTATTATGTTATAATATGTGAGTGCTGAAAAAAATTCTGAGTTGCTCTTTTAAGATGTCATCACGAGGAGCGTTAGCGACGTGGTGATCTCAAAATGAATAGCGCTGAGATTGCCACAGCCGCTTTTGGGCTTCGCAATGACATTCTCTTGTTACTTTTTCATCGCTCTCAATATGTGAATGAATCATATACTTGAATTCATAATTAATCAAATTAAAAATGGCGCAATTATCAGTATTGGAAAAAATTTTTAGAGGCTGTTGTCTATCAGGCGGCGGGCGCGTTCGGTTTCCAGAAGTGA
>QZJZ01000060.1 GCA_003599815.1 Candidatus Auribacter fodinae | reverse complement strand
CACAAGAGAATGTCATTGCGAAGCCCCAAAGGGGCTGTGGCAATCTCAGCTCTATTCATTTTGAGATCACCACGTCGCTAACGCTCCTCGTGATGACATATTAAAAGAGGAATTTAGAATCTTTTTCAGCACTCCAAAGTTACATAATTCGTGGACAAGATTAGTTAAACTTCTATACCGACAAATAATAATTATAGGGGCAGAATGAGGTATTACCGTATTTTTTTGTATAATAGGGTGATAGATGATGCCAGCACGAGCAGTGCTCTTGCTGGTTCAGGGATACTCACGGACGGGATTTCATCCAGTTCAATGGTGTGTTCCTGTATTCGCAGACGGTCAAAGACTCCGTGACCCTGCGCGTTTGCTCTGTCCTATAAAAATATTGACGTTTTATCCGTATCTGCATATAGTAATTTTCTTTAAGGAGAATGAATCGGATGCAATCCCTGCGTGACAAAATATCGAACGTGACAAAAGACCGGGCTAAAGATACGGGCATGGCTCTGGTACTGATATGCCTACTTGCCTCGTATCTTTCTCAGAGCCAGCGGTTTATAGCATCATCGATTATCTTTCTTGTAATCAACATGATAGTCCCGTCCATATTCAAGCCGCTGGCGCTGGTATGGTTCGGGTTATCCGAACTGCTCGGCACGGTTGCGTCAAAGATTGTTCTGTCGCTCATATTCTTTGTCATTGTCACGCCGGTTGGACTGATCCGGCGCGCTCTGGGGTACGACACACTGCGAGTCAGGCAATGGAAAAAAGGTTCTTCGTCTGTATTCAAGGAACGAAACATGGTGTTCAGTCCGAAAGACATAGAACGCCCATACTAATAGCTGGAGACACTCATGGATTTTCTTCTGGATTTATGGGGATTCTTAAAAGAACGTAAAAAGTTCTGGTTACTGCCGTTGATTGTAACGCTTCTGCTGATCGGCGGGCTGTTCCTTCTGACCAGCGGGTCAGCGATAGCGCCTTTCATTTACTCAATGTTCTGAGATACTATATGCCGACTGTTTTTCTGGGAATCTCAGCGTATTATCACGACAGCGCCGCCGCACTCATGGTGGATGGTGATATCATAGCCGCCGCTCACGAAGAACGCTTTACCCGCAAAAAACATGACTCATCGTTTCCGCTGAATGCCGCGAAATACGTCCTGCGAGAAGCGGGATTGTCAGTGTCCGATGTGAACGCCGCCGTGTTCTATGATAAACCGTTCCTCAAATTCGAACGATTGCTGGAAACATATCATGGGTTCGCGCCAAAAGGGCTGGTGAGCTTTCTATCTGCCATGCCCGTATGGATGAAAGAAAAACTTTTCCTGCGCAAAATGCTAAAAAATGAACTCGAGAAACTAGGCGGCAAAGCGCCGAAACTCTTGTTTCCCGAACATCACCTGTCGCATGCCGCCAGCGCGTATTTCCCGTCGCCGTTTAAGGAAGCCGCCATACTGACCATTGACGGTGTCGGCGAATGGGCTACAACCATAATCGGGCACGGCAGAGGCAACGAGATAAAAATACTTCGCCAGCTTGACTTCCCGCATTCTCTGGGGCTCCTATATTCCGCGTTCACCTATTATTGCGGGTTCAAGGTGAACAGCGGCGAGTATAAACTCATGGGGCTTGCTCCGTACGGCAACCCCAACTCTGAACAGACAAAAAAATGGACGGAACTGATCTATAATGAGCTGGTCGATATCCGCGAAGACGGGTCGTTTCTCCTGAATATGGACTACTTCAATTACGCTGTCGGGCTCACCATGTGCCGCGACAAAAAATGGGAACAGTTGTTCGGCATACCCAAACGCCAGCCCGAAACAAAACTGTCGCAGTCATATAT
Source organism: Candidatus Auribacter fodinae (assembly GCA_003599815.1). Classification (GTDB taxonomy): domain Bacteria; phylum Auribacterota; class Auribacteria; order Auribacterales; family Auribacteraceae; genus Auribacter; species Auribacter fodinae. The sequence goes on along the minus strand of QZJZ01000060.1, from coordinate 9,944 downwards.
GAATCTCGCCCTTGCAATTCAGAATGTCACTGAGGATATTGTTCTGCGCCTCGCTCAAACCACGAAACAACTAACCGGGTCGGACTATCTTGTCATGGCAGGAGGCGTGGCACTGAACTGCGTAGCGAACGGCAAACTGCTCAGAACCAGATTGTTCAGAGATATATGGATTCAGCCTGCCGCCGGAGACGCGGGCGGGGCTGTAGGCGCGGTATATGCGGCATGGCATCTATGGAAAGGGCATCCCCGCGAAACAAACTGCAAACCTGATGCGATGAAAGGCGCGTACCTCGGCCCTGAATTCAGCGGCAAAGAGATACGCCGCACAGCAAACCGGTATAACGCGCCGTTTAAATACTATGATGATTTCAATATGCTTTGCGCTGACGTAGCGGAACTTATAGCCAAAGGAAACGTTATCGGCTGGTTTCAGGGAAGAATGGAATACGGGCCCCGCGCTCTGGGAAACCGGAGCATACTCGGCGACCCGCGCGACCCTCAGATGCAAAAACGGATGAACCTCAAAATAAAGTACCGAGAAGGGTTCAGGCCGTTTGCGCCCGCTGTAATGGAGGAGGATATCGCTCAGTATTTCGATCTCGACCGTCCATCGCCCTATATGCTTCTTGTGGCGCCGGTACTGGAGAACAGGCGCAAACCCTTACCGAAAAATTACGAATCGCTCGATTTGCTCGACAGGCTGTACCATCTCCGGTCAGATATACCTGCCGTCACGCATATCGATTACTCGGCGCGAGTGCAAAGCGTCAGCCGCAACACAAATGAACGGTTCTGGAACCTGATCAGCGCGTTTAAAAAGCTGACTGGATTTGGCCTTCTGGTAAATACCAGTTTCAACGTGCGGGGCGAACCAATTGTGTGCACACCTGACGACGCCTACCGCTGTTTTATGTCTACGGAAATGGATTACCTCGTGATGAACGGTTTTTTGTTCAAAAAAGAAGAACAGAACTGGAAATTCGACAAACAGGATCTACTCAGCCGCTACGAACTTGATTAATTCTCTTCCGGCGGCGGGACTGCATCAACCACCATCCGTACTCCTTCCGGTGAGAAATGGCAGTGGTCAATATAGAGTTCAAATCCGCCGAGCGGGCATCCGCTTTGAGTGCGCCGCATATTCACAATGTCATAAAAGTCAACCACAGCCACACCCCGCTGAGCCGCGAGAGCCAGAGTTTCTTCTTTTAACCGCTTCAGGTTCAGCAGTTCTTCATCAGTCCTGTTGCGGGCTATGTCCGGCATGGTGCCGTAAATGTATTCCTGATATACCAGAACACGGTACCGTACAGAATGAGCGTCAAGAATGAAACTCAGTTCAGACACAAGCTGTGCGGGAGTGTATGCGCTGGCAGAGATAAAATCGTTCTCGCAATGCACGTATACAACGCCTTTTATACGGTTACCAAACCGCCCGAGTGATTCCTTCAGCCGCTCTAGAGCGTCGAACGACTGAGCTCCGGGAACTCCGGCGTTGATAAACTTGAAATAGGGATACTTAGCCTGCATTTGCGACGATATAGTGTCTTCATCGTCAATGCCGCCTCCGAACGCCACGCTGTCACCCACGACAAGAATGATGGAATTCGCGTCCGATGCGGGAACCGTGAGGCGGTACCCGTCGGCATCCGTAGTCACGGTTGTAACCCTGAGCGCGTACTGATCTAGAAACGCCTGAACATCAGCGGAAAGCGGTTTATCCGTGCACAGTTTCCAGTACGCCACCGGGTCAAACGCGTTAAACAGGCGAGACCGGAGAAACGCGAAATTGAATTTCATGTCCGGTTTGTTGAACCGCCCTGTTTTCGCATCAACATCGGTCAGGGTATTTGACGGAAAAATAAGCTCAACATACGGGCTGTTGCCAAACGACACGTTGTTATCCATAAACGACGAAAAAAGCTTTTTGATCTGGTTTTCATCGCAGATATATTCTTTATAATCGGCAGGTATGACATTAGTTATGGACGATGCATCATCAGATGGACCGCTATCAGTGCCAGCGGTATGGCTTTCCAGCGGGACAGGGTTGCTGACAGGCGGATGCATAAGATGATACACGGACTGAACAATTTTGCTGTACCCGGATATAAATGCGTAAACACCTTCAAAAAGAAGGACGATCAGCGTAATTGTGACATAAGTATTCCCACATTGACGAAAACGTCTTTTTTCATGCTTTTTTCCCTGTATAGCGGATTATTCATAAACGGTTTTACTGTACCGCATATGCAGGCAGAGATAAAGCAAAAAGAAAGAAGAAAAAAGCGCTGAGCTACTCTCTTTTCTGAAATGCCAGTTTCTTATTACTGCTTAACCACGACCCGGTACAGACGAGGGTTAGGGTCATCGTTCGGATGCAGGATGTGGTTCGGGCCGCCACCCTGATCCATGTAGAACGTCTCGTATCCTTTAGATTCCACATCATCTTCCAGCAGAACAAAATCCGGTCCGACAGAATCGGTCTGCACATACACCCTGTACACTTTGCGCGGTGCGCTGTTCCAACCGATAAAAGCGACCAAGGTTCCCAAGGCAAGTTCTTTGTACATGACCAGCCCGTCGCAGTTGGAATCTTCCTTGCCGTAGACATTGCCGGATATACTGTACATTGAGCCGTCGTGTTCATCGGAATTCCATACTGACATGATAGTTGTGCCGTTGGAAGCGATTGCCGATTCCCACTGATAATTGGCTAACCGTGTATTCAGTGTAAGCTGTTTATTTACAGTATTTAAAATATATTTATGATTTTTTCAGCACTAAAAAGTTTATGCGGTTAATAAGAAATGAGTAATAAAAAAAAGCGGCGCATCCGAAAAAAACGCCCCTTCTTTTGCCACCGGGGTATCCTGTTAATATCCCGATCTATGTCAACTAACTCTGTTACGCTCTGCTCCTTCGTTTTGAATCATTCTGCGGTTTACCTTCCGGCTTTTCTCCTGAGCAATGCGATTATCCCTGATCCGATGAGTATGATAGTTGCAGGTTCAGGGACTGCGCTGGCGGCTTCGTCAATGGTTATAATCATCGTAGAACAGGTCAGTGCCCTACAATTACAATTATCAATCAGCCTCCGCATGAGAGAACCATCCGGCGGTACGTTTGCATATCCCTACGAGCATCAGCATGACAGGTACCTCGATCAATACGCCCACCACGGTAGCCAGAGCCGCGCCTGATGAAAGCCCAAACAGCATAACCGCCGTAGCGATAGCCACCTCAAAATGATTTGAGGCGCCGATCATCGCCGTGGGAGCCGCGTCTTCATACGTAAGTTTCATGAGTTTTGCCAGAGCGTATCCCAGCGCGAATATGAGTACGGTCTGCAAAAATAACGGTATGGATATCCACAATATAGTCAGCGGATTGGCAAGAATCACGTCACCCTTAAAACTGAACAGCAGAACCAGTGTGAGAAGCAGAGCGCTGATAGTAACCGGCGTCAGGATATGGAGAAACCGTTCCTGAAACCACCGCTCCCCTTTCGCACCGATAATCCACTTTCGTGAAAAATATCCGGCAACAAGCGGAAGCGCCACATATACGGCAACAGACAACAACAACGCCTGCCACGGCACCGGCAGTTTACCGACGCCAAGCAGGAACCCGCCCAGCAGGCCGTATAACACCAGCATGGTCAACGAATTAATGGCAACCATGACCAGAGTGAGCCCGTCATTTCCGCGCGCGAGATACCCCCACACCAGCACCATGGCTGTACAGGGAGCTATCCCCAGCAGGATACATCCGGCAAAATAACTGCGCCACAGAGGGACTTGAAGCATCTTCAGCCCGTCATGCATAACCACAGTACCAGCGCCGTGTTCCGCGCCGAGAGGCAGGTCAAGCCCGAACGGCATTTTCACAAAATCAACGGCGGACGCGCCGATCAGCCCTTTGAGAATAAACCCGAGAAACAGCATGGCGATAGCATACATGGTGAACGGCTTCACGCACCAGTTGACAAACAGGGTAAGAAACACCGGCTTGCCGCTTTTGCCCGCACGTATCACGCTGGTAAAATCAATCTTCACCATGATCGGGTACATCATGAAAAACAGGCATATCGCGATCGGTATTGACACCACCGGCGCGCCGTTGACGGTTATGCTTAACCCGTCCAGCGCTTTCGCCAGGTGCGGAGCGGTTTTGCCAAGTATAATGCCTCCGATAACACATAACCCGACCCACACTGTCAGGTACCGTTCAAAAACGCTAGTCATTTTCCGCTCGGAAGCGGGGCATGTTTTTATGTTCATGATTCACTCCTTATATTATTTTCCCAGTGATTCGGGAAGACTCTCCACATACGCCCTGATCTGATCTCGGACTTTACGGTAACAGTCGAGTTGTGCATCTTCAGACGCACCCTTCGCGGCAAGTTCCCGCGCCATTTTCGGAGGATCGTCAAACCCGGCATGCACCACTTTGCAGTTGCCCGGAAAAAAGGGGCAGGTCTCGTGAGCGTGTCCGCAGACAGTAACCACAACATCAAGGGGCACATCTTTAAATTCGTTGATATGCTGAGACTTATGCCCGGATATATCGACCCCTGCCTCAGCCATCACCTTCACCGCGTTGGGGTTGAGCCCGTGAGTCTCTATCCCTGCCGAGTATGCGTTGATCACATCAGACTTTAAAAACCGTGTCCATCCCTCCGCCATCTGACTGCGGCATGAGTTACCAGTACATAAAAATAATACGTTCAGTTTGTTGCTCATTTCATTCTCCTTTATTGTTTAAATGGTATATCATATTGATTGATAAACATTACGGACAGCATTCCTCTCCCCGCTGTTTGCGGCAGAGCTCCTCCGGATCGCACGCTGTTATTTGCGCCAGAGCGTTGCGGTCTTTGAGTATTTGCGGGTCTGAGGAGTATTCCGCGCGAATCCACTCCAGCACTGAACCAAGCGGCGCGTCATTGTCGGATAAACGATAATGCACCCATCGCCCGTCTTTGCGACTCTCCACGAGTCCTGCTGACACCAGAACGCTCATATGCCGCGAAGCGGTCGCGCCCGTCACCTTCAGCAATTCAGTTATCTGACAGGCGCAGAGCTCATTGTGCGCATCCAAAGCGGCGACAACCCTCAACCGGTTCCGGTCAGATAACGCTTTAAACACTGATATCATTTTTTTCATGGCAGTCCTCATTTATACATTTAGCTAAACATCTAAATATTATATAACAGGCACTAATTCGTCAATACATATTTTGATAGCGATGAAAAAGTCACAAGAGAATGTCATTGCGAAGCCCCGAAGGGGCTGTGGCAATCCCCTCCGCCGGATAGTGTCATACACATGAGATCACCACATCGCTAACGCTCCTCGTGATGACATCTTAAAAGAGGAACTTAAAATCTTTTTCAGCACTCCCATTTTTCATAATTATTGATACGATAAAATAGGTAAAAAAGTCGGCTATAATACATTAGACGGTATCAGTATCCGTTGCTTCACTCTGGAAACAACCATTCCCGACCCTCCGGCTGTTCCTGAGCCGGTGCCCTGCGTACTGCTTTTTTCCGCTATCTTCGCCGGATGGATAACACAGCGGACTGAAACGTAAAAGGCTGGTTTCTCATCCTCCTTTTTAATAGTGTCATTACTGTATGAATAGTGACTGACTCTATTTTTTTACCTATTCACTCTCATTTTCCATTCCAGACGTTTTACCCGCATCAGAGCTTTACTCTTTTTCCAGATAAAGTTATCCCCTTTCCCGGACGATAATTCCATATGAAAGCCTACGTATTGCCGGCGCATATACTCTCATCACCTATGTGCGCCAAATGAATCACAGGCAGGATTGCATAAATAGCGGATATGTGGTATACTAATATAATAAGAACGTTATTAATGACAACGGATTAACTGCTCTAAAATAAGACATTTTACGGAATCAGTTTGTGTCCGATAAGGTTGTAGCGCCATGCTGAAAAAGAGTTTCCTCTGTATAATCGGTTTAGTCTTAGCAATACATCCACTGTATGCCGCTGATTACGACCCTGACGATTATTTTCCTTTCGGGTCAACCTTATATTTCGGTACAAACATAGTCCTGCGCGATGAGTTTGCCGCAGTACTGCCGGGCAACAACCCCAGCAGTGCCGTCCCCATACCCGGCGCGGCAATCCAACTGATCAGAGACGGCGGCGACAATATAATCAGTCCTCCTGACGCATCAGGACAGCCTACAGGCGACGATGAACTTCTGCTGACCACTCACATCGGCGTCGGCGTGCCTGTATTCTTAGGCGAACAGGGAATTTTTTCCGTATACTGCAACTTTTCCGATTATGATGATATCCTCTACGCGCGCATGTTCAACAGCGCCGACCCGGCGACAGCCACATATTACGGACAAACATCGTTTTACGCGCTGAACACATCAGGCTATTTCGGCGACCGCTGGTTCAGCGTAGATGAATATGGGCTGGCACGGACGGATATCCCTATGGATACGCAGGGCGATTATGTAGCGTCCGCTCATGCCGCAGGGCCTTACACAGGAAACGAAGGATCAGCAATCCTGCTCGACGCGCGCGGATCCACAGATACGGATACCGACCTAAACGCTCTTGTTTTTGTCTGGGATCTTGACGACGACGGCGTTTTCGATGACGCGGCGGGAATAACTGTTAATTTCGCATGGACAGACAACGTCGCGCTGGAAATCGGGCTTAAGGCGGTCAACCCGCAGTCCGGTACGGCAGGCATAGCCTTCAGCACGGTTTCCGTCAGCAATGAACAACCTATGATCGAACAAATTGCGAATCAGTCTGCATCAACGGATACCCTGTTTACAGTATCCGCGTCCTATTCTGATCCGGGAACATCAGACACACACACGGTTACGGTCAATTGGGGCGACCTGACCATCGAGCAGGACATACCTGTTTCGGGCGGGCAGATATCGTTATCGCACATCTATACCGCGGATGATACCTATATTGTAGACATTACCGTATACGACGATGACGGCGCGTCATCGTCAGCCATGTTTCAGGTAACGGTGAATCCAACAATCATTGAACCTGTCGTTATCCCTTCGAAGCTGGCTATGACAGAAGGTGTTCTTATTTCGTGGACGGAACGGGAAGGTTTCCATTATGAAATCTGGTTCAGGGATGACGAGCTAGTCGCGTTTGACATGATGTACCCCAACTGGAATCTCATAGATGTGGTGTCCGGCAGTTCTTATACTGACACCGGCGATCCTGACGGTTTTGATGATACCCCGGATACCGCAGACGACCGTCTTCATCCGCATGACACCGGTTCACGGTTCTATATCGTTCTTGAAGTCGCTGATTAAATTAGGGACACATCCCAATTTCATGATTTTCTATTTTTCATCTTCTTAGATCAATATCTTTTATCATATAAATATGCTTCAATCATCCTTATATTTCACAACATCCTGTCATGAAAGAACAATTCAAGATTAACAAATCTCCTTCTTTCATATCTAAAAATAATTAATATTTGACAACTATTGTTTATTGTGATATATATGTTATATACCCAAATTATATATAACTTAAGAAAGGAATGTATCGTGAAACGACTCATTTCAAGCATGGTTTTAGCGGTATGCGGATTCATAGCAGTCAACACACATGCTATGGAATTTCAGGTCAATAGTTACACCACAAACAGTCAGACTGCCCCCGCTATCGCGTTTGGCTCGACAAATTATATGATAACGTGGACAAGTACCTTGCAGGACGGCAACGATGGCGGAGTATACGGCCGGCTTGTGAATACTGACGGGTCGTTTCTTGGCAATGAATTTAAACTTAACACCTATACTACCTTTCATCAGGACTCCACTGCCCTCGCGTTTGACGGCACAAACTACCTGGTAACATGGCGCAGTTATCTGCAGGACGGCAATGGAAACGGAGTATTCGGACGGGTTGTGAGCAGTACCGGATCGTTTATCGGCAATGAATTTCAAATCAATACGTATACCACGGCGGCTCAACGCCAGACTTCTCTGGCGTTTGACGGCACAAATTATCTGGTGACATGGCATAGCGATGGACAAGACGGCAGTAGTTACGGCGTATACGGCCAGCGTATAAGTAAAACAGGGTCAAAGGTCGGCGGTGAGTTTCGAGTCAGTACTTACACCCCGGATCATCAAACGTATTCTGATGTCGCGTTTGACGGCTCAAATTATCTGGTAACATGGCAGAGTTATGGTCAGGATGGCGCACAAGGCGGAATATATGGACAACGTGTAAGTAAAACCGGTTCAAAGGTTGGCAGTGAGTTTCAAATTAACACCTATACCTCAGGAGATCAAACAGGTTGCGCCATCGAGTTTGACGGCACAAATTATCTTGTCATATGGCAGGGTCCAGGACAGGATGGCAATGGGTACGAAGTTTACGGACAGCTTGTGGCTCCTAACGGGACAAAGGTTGGCAGTGAATTTAAACTTAACACCCACACCTTATCCGATCAGGATACCTGCAAATTGTCATTTAACGGACAATATTATCTGGTGGTATGGGAGAGTTATAATGAGGATGGTAGTCTGGAGGGAATAGTCTGCCAGTACGTGGATACTGACGGGAATCTGGTTGGTGAAGCTTTTGTCATGAATGATTATATATTGGGAAATCAAGGAACCCCTGATGTAGCGTGGGATGGGGCAAATTTTCTGATCACGTGGCAGAGTTATGGTCAGGATGGCGACGCATATGGAATATACGCTGATTTTATAGGCGGAGCTCCGATTATTCCTGTTCCCGAGCCATGCACGATATTTTTGTTTGGGCTAAGCCTTATCGGAGTAATTCGTAAATATTTAAAAAACTAAGTCCATTGTGATTTTAGTTTGATATCTGAAAAACGGGGCGGACAGGATGCTGTTCGCCTCGTTTTGCTTTAATGCGCAATAATCTTTGGATGTGGCGAAAAAGGGCGTTATCCATGATCTGTCATTGTGAGGAGCGAAGCGACGCGGGAATCGCCTCTGTTGATGTTTTCAGATCAGCTCGTTGCGAATCATCTCTTTAGATCGGGCAGGTCAGTGCCCTGCCCCTACAATTATAATAATGCTGTCATTGCGAAACGAACGAAGTTCGTAAAGCAATCCCCTCAGCTAATTGTAAAAGTGTCCGTCAATACAGGGATACCTCAATGGTACCTAATTAAATAAACTTTTTTTGCATATTATGCTCTAATTGTCTGTTAAATATGTAGGTGGAATGACAAGTCATGCAAGTAAAGTATCTTGAAAGAAATAAAAATGAATAGCTGGGAAAGACTGGAAAAATATGGTAATGCAACTATATTTAGAACAATTGGAGGAATAGTACGTCCATTACCCGGTTGTTACGACTATCCCCCTCCTTTCATCAATAGCTATTCAAGAAGTCGCCCTACTCCATTTGAAGATGTTTGCCATAAAACAACATGTCGTAAGTGTGGCGCTGAAATATTTTATATTGAACACAATGGTGGATGTCTTTGGGTTGATGAACTTGGTTTGCCTTGGCAAAAACATTCTTGTTTCGATAATGATCGATATGAAGATCCATCATGGTATATATATTTTAAGAATTATGCAATTCATACCTCTGGTGAATCAATATTTTTTGGAGTAATCGCAGAAATTGAAGAAAATATTTTATCATGCGTGATACTAAAGGTCGCTGGTGAAGGACAAAGCTATATTAGGATTTTCATCGATAAAAGCAAGATAAGAATTACCCCCCTTAGAGTATTAAAACGGCAAATGGTATTATTCAATAAACAAGATAAAAAAGTTGTTTTTTCTTCAGGTATCACTGTTCCAATTATTTGAATTAGTCGCGATAAAATCTGACACATGAGTAATAAAATAGGTTACTCTTTCAACGGTAAGTAATGTGACCAAACAATACTGAACCCCTAGG
>QZJZ01000006.1 GCA_003599815.1 Candidatus Auribacter fodinae | reverse complement strand
TCTTTGCCGATTAACAATACGAATTTTGCGCCCGATGCCCCGACGCTGATTCCTATTAACAAATTCTCTTTCAGCTATTTCTTGTCCAATACCCTTAATGGGACGAAACGCAAGTACGATTTTTTCAAATCCGGCAACACACCAATATTTTTCAAGTTGCAAGGAAACGATAGCGATTATAAAGCAAAGCTGGTACGCGGCGCGGTTTTGTATACAAATGTTCCGTACTTCGTCGTTTTTCAGAATCAATATTCAGTACCGCAAGAAGTCCGCTTCTCTGATGAAATACATGTAGATGAAACATTTCGTTTTGAAACAATGGGCAGAAAATTCTTAGGGAAAGTTCTGACAATCAAAAACAAGACCGCTCAAATAGATGCCTTGGTGTTGTCTTGGGGCTATCAATTGGAAGCCTCCGAAACGCTGACCCTATTGTGGCCGCCTGCGGCTCTGGTTGATGACGTTTCGGTAATAGATTCAGGCTATGCATTTTTATACTCGAGTTTTGAGTTGCAAGCCCACGGCAATATTAATGTTCATTCGGAAGACATTTATAGGGTTACCAATGGAGTTTCAAAAGTGTCGGTTAAGCCGAAAACAAAAGTGTTCAAGAAGAACGCTGAGATTATCATAGACAAGGGTGAACAACATCCCTATGGTTTTGATGAGATTCCCTCAACGGAAAGTTCCGCAAGCACATATACCGTGCCGGATGACAGTACATACTTTTTGTTCAACCGCTCTGGTGTTAAACGTTTGAGCAAAGGTCAGTCCGTTTCACTTACTCCGCAAGGCGAGATTAGACGCTACTACTATGGCTACCCTACAGACCGCATTTATCCTCGTCAACAAGAAGAGTTGACTGGTGAATTATTGCTCGACGATATACTTTCTCATTACAGACGCACAGAGGCATTCGATAAAAGCGTCTTCAGTTCGTGTGCGCTTAGCAAAACTGCTTCTCAGTACATCGAGAAGTGTGAAGCATCGGGCTTAATAAATACGGTGGCTAAACAATTCATCGAGGAGGGGCGGTTATGAATTATCTTCCTCAACTGACCGAAAATGAAGTGCGTTACATATGCTCAGTAATACCGCTTCAGGATTCGATTTATTATTTTCAAAGGAATCCAAAAGAGTTCGCAAAAATCATGCCCGGATTTCGAGCAACGAGTATGAAAAATCAGGCGCAAGTAAGTGCATTGCTCTTTAGATGCCGCAACCAGTACTTCATTTCGTCTTTCATCGAAAGACATATTAGTAACTGGCTCTCTCAGATTCAAGAACACATCGCCAAAATGATGGAGGATGGTGACAGCAAGGAGTTAGCCCTCTTACACACATTGCCGTTCTGTTTCTTTGTGGACAATGTCGGTCTATTCTTCAAGCTCATTAACGAAGAATACTCGGAAGAGTATATTGCGTTATTGAGTGCGGCGGTAACGGCAACAAAGGAAGCATCTGTCCAACAGGATAAATTACAGGAGGAATTGAAAGCCAAAGAATCTGAAATCAGGAAGCTACAAGCCGAACTCGATTCAGCAAAATCAGATTTGGAAAGAACAGGAACAAAGCTAAACGAGCGCAATACGGAAATTAAGGTGCTTAAGCGTAGTCTCGCCGACCTTGAGAAGCTGAAATCCACCGTACAAAATGATAAGGAAATGATTGTGGCACTTGAAGCCAAGATTCAAGTGCGAGAAGAAACCATAAATGGTCTCAGAAACGAATTGGCTGAAGCAAAGAACAGCAGTCAGCAACTTGAGGCGCAGATTAGGGCTGAGTTAGAAAAGCAGCATGCTGCCAAGACATCCGAGCAACAAGCTGCGCTGAAACCTAAATGCCCCAGCGACATTGAAGAGTTTAAAGACTACTTGGGATATAACCTTGAAAACATAGGCGTACCTACCGATTCTGAATACTGCGCTCTTTTGAAAGAACACCTGAGCAAAATTCTATTTCAAGGAATACCTATAGTTGTCAATCGGGGTGTGGGTACAACTCTAATGAAGTGCATTGCGAACGCCCTAATCGGGCAATCAAATGTGAAAACGCTTGCTTTCAGCAAAGACCTTTCAATAGACGATGTCGACAGTTTCCTGTCATCTGCCGGACGAGTTGTTTGCTTGGACAACTTCATCGGGAACTGTAACGAAACCGAACTGCTGTCGCTGTTTGATAACCATAGGGATAAAGTCATCTTCTTGACGGTCGCCTATGACAGAACAATACATTACGTTTCCGGAGAGTTCTTGCGGTACTGCCAGTATCTTAACCTCAACCGAATTGCGGCATTGTCTGCCAATGCAGAATTAACAGAAGACCCGTCAACGGTAGAGGAGGTAGAGTTTGAATTCCAAGGGATATCCCAGGATAATCGATATTCTTCTCTATTGAGAGAAATGCTGGGCGAGTTTGGCTTCCTCCAAAGTTTGATTGAGCAAAAATGTACCGCTATATCTGATGAGCAGGATTTATGCCGTATGCTGGCATTTGATGTTTTACCATACTGTATGGACGTGTTGCAGATTGCGCCCTATAATACATCCGAGCGATTAATCAAATACGCTGGAGATGCCGGAAGGTGTTCATACAAAAACCTATTCAAAGGGTGGTTTGCACGATGAATGAGTTGTTGACCGCTATGTCTACAGATATGGGTATTGACCGATATCGCGGCGAATCAGAAGACTCCTTTGTATACAGGCTCTGCTTTTCGGCATTGGGACATTGGTGTCTCCGCACGGCTCAGAATCTGTCGGACGGAATTATCGGAACGACGAAGCACAACCAGACAATCGTGCTTAACGAATTGATGTCGCGGTATTCCGAGTTGTTCCCAACCGTTGCCGACAGATTCGTTGACACCAGTAATCCGCAGTTGAGCTTCCCTGTTCACATCCGCAGAGTTTACGAGGAGACTGGTTATCTTCTGACCGACGATAACAATCGAAATCGGTTAGCCAATTACGGTCGGAGCATCCCTATTGGGAATACAGCATTGTTCTTCGGTATTCCCAACACAACATACGCCGCGAATGGACTTGGCGCATTTACAAGCCCCACAGCATACAAGGTCTCTGCGAGAGAGTTTTTGATAAGAGATGACTTAACGTGGGAGGAGTATTTTCAATCTCAATTTGACATCATTGATTTCTATGACAGAGACATTAACCTTGATGAGCTTGAGTTTTTTAATCCTCTGTCAAATAATGTCCCTTCGCAGTCTTGGGGGAGGAGAATGGAGACAGATTGCTCTGTGGCGCGGAAAAGCGAGTTGGGTCCGTTCTATAGGGTTATGCGAGTAGCAGATGCTCCTCTGCAATTCGCTGACGAGCCCGAAGAACCACAGAACGACAGCTTTACCTCATACGAATTCAGGCGGCTGTATTTTGCTCTTAAGGCACACTACAATAACCCGCTTAAGGCCACTATTTCTAAGCAAGATGCGGAGTATTCAAAAATAAGAGTAGGCGGGCATTTACCCAACCGAGAATACTATTACCTGTTGCTCTTGTCTTGGCCAGTGAATAACGCTTTTGACAAGGTGAGTTTTCTGATTAGGAACGACTTCATACCTGAAGTAACCTCCGCGCTCATAAATATCGGCATCGAAGTAAAGGGAGGGAACACAAATGCATAACTCAAACGGAGTCCAGCAATACTATCAGGCAATCCGTGATAGGCTGAAGAATTACATAAAGTCCGACTACTTGGCCAACAGCGAAACTCTGCTGCTGTATGTCGATGACCTTTTGGGAGAACTTTGTTCCGAGCATACGAACATTGCCCTCGAGCCTTATATCGAAACTTCGGCTTCATACAAGAAAATAACCGGCGGAATCAAGAACTCGAAGCAAATTGAACAGGGCATAAAAGAGTCCTTACTTAAACTCGTCAAGGAGAGCCTTGGAATATTCCCCGACCCGTTTGAACACCAAGTCAAGGCTCTGGAGTATTTTTTGTCCGGAAGAGATTTGTTTGTCTCCACCGGCACCGGCTCTGGTAAAACTGAGTGCTTCCTCTGGCCGATTATTACAAAATGCTTCGACGAGGCAAAAACCCATCCCAAGACGTTCAAGCTGGAAGCCGTGCGAACGCTAATCATCTATCCGATGAATGCCCTTGTATCAGACCAATTGGCCAGATTCAGGAAAATTATCGGTAGCAAAAAGTTCAGAGAAATATTTACGAGGGATACGCAAGCAACGCGCATACCCCATTTCGGAATGTACACGGGAAGAACGCCTTATTCCGGCGACGCAAAACCTGCAAACAGTCGTGAATTAGCGAATACGTTCCGTGAGAACTATCTGATAGACGACACCGCCGACGAAGAAACCCAACGGCGGCAAGCCAACAACATTAACGGGCTTAAGAGCATAAACAAATACCCCGCCAGATTTGGAGAGAATGGACTTCAGATTTTCATTGAGAACTTGGAGAAAAACATCCATGTGCCATCTCCGTACGATGCCGAACTCATAACTCGCTTCGAGATGCAGGGGTGTCCGCCGGATATCCTGATTACGAACTACTCTATGTTGGAGTATATGCTTATGCGTCAACGAGAAGCCAACATATGGGATAAAACAAAACAGTGGCTTGACGACTCCAAAGACAACAGACTTCTCATCGTTTTAGATGAGGCGCATATGTATCGTGGCTCCGCTGGCGGGGAAATTGCGCTCTTGTTGGAGCGTCTGTTCTATCGCTTGGGCATTTCAATTGACAGGGTTCAGTTTATCCTTACCACCGCAAGTATGCCTCAAAACGAACAAGAAGCGATTAATGCATTTTACTCTGGGCTTACTGGGAAAGAGTCCTCTTCTTGCGAGTTTCTGTTCGGCGCAAAAGAGGATGTTCCCGAAGACTTGGAGGTTAAGACAGACATTGATGCATTAGCATCGATTGGCTCTGACCAAGTACAAGGCGAAGGTATTACTAAGAGAATTAAGAGTTTCGCGGATGCGGTTTTCCGTTGCAACTTACAGGATGACATTAGCCAAAGTCATGCTCAAGAATGGCTATACGACAATCTGCCTAAATACGAAGCGTTTGTTTTGCTGAACAAACTATGTCGTGATGGAGCAAAATCATATAGCGAGATTAAGAATACGCTATTCGGAAACAGTGCGAATGCCGAAAAAGCGCTCGACGCTTTATTGGCTTTGGTTTCCCTTGCCGCAAAGGATGGGAATATCCTGTTCCCTGTACGGCTTCATATGTTTTTGCGCGGACTTCAAGGGCTGTATGCGTGTTCCAACCCGAAATGCTCCTGCGCAAAATACTCCGAAAGCGAAAAACTCCCTCTTGGTAGGGTTATCTCTATCCCGAAGGACAAGTGCGAGTGCGGCGGCAGAATATACGAACTCGTTAACCACATAAAATGTGGGGCGTTATATCTGCGAGTCTATGTTCGGAAGAACGAAGGACAGCCGTATTGGTATGTCTTCCCTGAACGTGGCTTGAACGGGGATGCTAATTCGCTCAATGAAATGCTTCTCTATGTAGTTCCCGAGAACTATCAAAGAAGAAAGAACGATAATATTGGCGCGCTTGACCCATTGACGGGGAAACTGTATACGTCGCCCCAAGACGATGATAATTTGCTCACTGTCGTATATAGTGATAAATTCGACGCAAAGTCTCGGTCGTTTAACTTTGGCGTTTGCCCCAAATGCAAAAAACCTATGCCTTTGAAGAAACCCGTTGATTTATCTACCAAAGGTAACATTCCATTTTATAATCTGACAAAGGCACAGTTTGAACTTCAGCCTCCGAAGTCAGACTTAATCAATCAAGGGAAAAAAGTCTTGCTGTTCTCAGACTCACGCCAGAACGCTGCAAAACTTGCATTAGACCTGTCAAAATCATCTGACGCAGACGCTTTCCGTCAGGCTGTTATGTTTGCGTCGCTCCTTCTGCAAGTTGACGGGAAAGAACACTCTTTATCTGACTTATACCCGGCGTTTTTGGATGTTTGCATCCAAAACAGCCTTACATTCTTCAGCGGGAAAAGCAAGGAGAAATTTGAAAACGACAAGCGACTGTTTAGGGACAAAAAAAGCAGAGTGGAGAGGCGAGGAAGAGCCATTGACTATTCTGCAGTAGCTTCAGAGTATCAGACATTACCCGATGACTACTATGAGCAGTTGCTAACTTTCTTCACAGAAAGCCCTCGTTCTTTTAAGGACATTGGCATTGGATTTTTAGCCCCTGTATCTTCTGTTCTCGACGATTGCGTATTTGATTTGGAGGACGTTGGAGTAACCATAGATAAGGGTATTCTTTACCAATTGCTTGTGCTGTTGTTCTGGGATGTTATGGACGATAGTGCTGCTCTTGGAGAAATAATTCAAGACGATGTCAGAAAAGGTCTACCCGGCAGGAGCAAAAATCAGATATTTGGTTTGGGCTTTGAATTCTCAACTGAATTAGACAAAGGGCTTGTTCAGCGAATCCAAGAACTGTTGAACCTCGATAATCAAACGACAGCAAAAATCGCAAATAAGGTGCGGGACTTGTTTTTCGCTTCCTCAGCAAACAATCGCTACTACATTAAGTTAGCTGCAGTAAAGATTGAGTCTGCCGGCAAAGACTTCATTTGGTATCGCTGCGTAAAATGCGGGAAACTATCTCCGTTCAAAATTGGGGATTATTGCGGCGCTTGTTTTGATTCAACGGATTTAGTACCTATTGGCGAATCCGATTTGTCCCGCTTTGACTTTTGGCGGATACCGCTTCTGAACGCCTTAAACAAAATCGAAACCATTCACACAATTGATACCGAAGAGCACACAGCGCAATTGTCCCATAAAGAAATCCGAAGCGATACTTGGAGCCGCACAGAAAAGTATGAGATGCGCTTCCAAGACATCAACGCAGGTGAAAACGGCGAGGATTCCATTGATGTTTTGAGTTGCACGACTACTATGGAAGTTGGTATTGATATCGGTTCGTTGACTGCTGTCGGACTTCGCAACATACCGCCTATGAGAGAAAACTACCAACAGCGTGCGGGACGTGCCGGACGTAAAAGTGCAGGCATATCCACAATCGTAACATACGCTTCCGGCGGAACGCACGACAGCCATTACTTTTTGCATCCTGACGAGATGATTTCCGGCTCGCCGCGTAAGCCGTGGATAGACCGCGACAATCCCAAAATCAAGCAGCGCCATTTTAATATACTGGCTTTGAATGGATTCATGTCCACTCCCGATATGAAAACCCAATTCGACGGCATTGTTGACATAGGTATAATATCATTCTGCGAACAATACGGCGAGAACTTCATAGCGTTTGCGCAAGCTATGGATTTACCAACAGATGAGACAATCAGGCAATTCCGCGAAATCTGCAAGAATGTCTTAGCTGAAGGCAAGCGTGATGAGTATATTAACAACGACAAAGAAACGCCGGCGTTTGATGTTTTCTACCGCGAAGGCTTTATTCCCTCATACTCGTTCCCCAAAAATGTTGTACGGTTTTTCGTTGAGAAAGAATCTGAACGTGGTAAAAACGCTCCTCGGGATATTCAATATGCGCCAGAGCGAGAAATTGCGGTAGCTCTTAGTGAATACGCACCCGGTCGCTTTGTTACGATAGACAAAAAAATATTTAAGAGCGGCGGCATTTACGCCAATCCTCGACCGAGGGGTTTTGAAACGAACCAAGCCGAGTTCTATTTCAAGAACAACGACTATTATAAAGATATCTACATCTGTTCCGATTGCAACTGGTTTGGCTTGAAGCAAGAGGATTCTCCCGGCATGGTTTGTCCGTATTGCGGCGCAGCCATAGTTCGGAATAAGATGTTGCGTCCTTGGGGATTTTCTCCTGTCAAAGGTGATGAAGTAAAGTTCGAAGACGAGGATGAACAATACACCTATGCTGAGGCTCCATATTATTCTTATGTACCCGAAGACACAAGGATGGATAATTACGGGCGGAGCAATATCCGTTTTGCTAATCTTCCTGACAGAAAAGTATTGACTGTTAATATGGGAAAAAGTAAAAAAGTTGCCTCCCGGTCATTACCTGACTTTCAATAAAGGCGATCTTGAGACAATCCGGTACTGGGCTCCGGCCGCCGGGGATAATGCAATGGATGAGGATAAAGCCCTTCAGCTCCTGGAAGAAAAACTTGATGAATCCATCCGGCTCCACCAGGTAAGCGATGTGCCGGTGGGATTGTTTTTAAGCGGCGGGCTCGATTCCAGTGCAATCGCTTATTTCATGCACCGTCAAAATCAGGATGTCCAAGCCTTTGCCATGGGCTTTGAGAGCGAAAACAAATGGTATAATGAACTTCCCTATGCCGAAGCGGTGGCTGGCCTTTATTGCAAATCTTTTGAATTTGAGATCGTAAAGCCGCGGATCTGGGATCTTCTCCCCAGGCTCATGTGGTTTTATGATGAACCATTCGGTGATGGGTCCATGCTGCCTTCCTATCTGGTATCGGCCATGGCAAAAAAACATGTCAAGGCGGTGTTGGGCGGCGATGGAGGGGATGAAATATTTGCCGGATACAATCGATATTTTGAGGATTACCCTGAACCAGTTCCTCCGAACAGGAGTTTTTTTCAAAAAATTTTGGGCCGGGGAAAAAAATCTGCCTATAAATTTACCAAGCAATATTTGCGGACCATGACCCCGTTCTTTGAATCAAGAGATTTAATAAAAATACTGAATCCTGATTTTAAAAATGATGTCCGGCAATATCAGGAATGGTTTCTTGACAAACATTTCTCCTGTCAAATCGAAACACCAAAAGACCGGCAAATTTTAGACATACAAACCATACTGCCGGAGCAGTACCTGACCAAAGTGGACAGGGCCAGCATGGCAAATTCCCTGGAGTTAAGAGTCCCCATGCTGGATATCCCCCTGGTCGAATATATGCTGTCCCTATCCTGTTCAGTATATCTTAAAAAACGAACGCATAAGTATCTCTTTAAAAAGTTGATGAAAAACAGGCTTCCGGAAACAATTATTACCAGAAAAAAACGGGGATTCAGCATCCCATTAAAAGAATTATGGGATGTAAAGATGATGCATGATTATGTCCTCAACGGGAAAGCCGTTCGTGATGGTTTTTTGCAGAAAAATTACATTAAGAATTTGGGTTACAATGTTACCCATGAGACAACACACAAGCTTTGGCAGCTTTCGATTTTTGAAACCTGGTATCAGGTTTGGCTTTAATGTTAATATATTAAAATCGGTATCTCATAGTGAAGCCAGCAGTCATTTATATTCTCGGTACCGGGCACAGCGGTTCAACCATACTGCAATATTTATTGGCAGGAAGGCCCAATATTATCGGCCTTGGCGAAGTGCGACAACTGACGGACAGGAGGAATTGGCGGCAGGGATTGGTTGAACCCTGTTCATGCGGCGCGGCGGTCGAAACGTGCTCTTTATGGGGAGATTTAGAGCCGGTTGCGGCGGAACTTTCCGTTGACTGGTACAAAAGGGTTCTAAGCAAAGTATCGATTCTTTATCCTGGAACGACCCATTTGGTTGATTCCTCAAAGTCAACCAAATCGATTCATCCATGGCTTAAACTTTTGGATGAAGACCTTATTTCAGGCATCCACGCCCTTTATCTGGTCAGAGATGTGCGCGGGTGGGCAGTTTCGGATGAAACCACCCGCAAACGAAAAGGACGTCCGCCCCAGCCGCTTTTTTTGTCAATGGTTGACTGGTGGAAAAATCAAAAGCTGTTTCTGCGATTTCTTAAAACCAATGAAAAAAATATCGCCTTTCTGACCGTATCTTATGAGTCCCTTATTTTCCGGACCGATGCCCAGCTTTCTCGAATCGCTGATTTCGTGGGCATCAATGGTGATCAATTCAACTGGGAAGACGGCCTCAAAAAAGCGGTTGTGCATGATGTCTGGGGAAACCGGATGAAAAATGATTTTTCAACGCGCAGTCGTCTCACCTATGATGACCGCTGGCAATATCGGATGTCAGCAAGTTTGCCGGCCATATTGTTGTTTCCCATATGGCGGATGAATCAAAAGCTCAGAAGGGATGGCGGGTTGATATAAAAAGTGCGAACAGGTTTTTGATAATCATCGTGTCCGGCCATAACGTAAATGGGGCGGCCCCTTGTGAGAGGCCGCCCCATTTCGCGTTTATGGGTGAAAAGTTAACTGTTACGGCGCCGGATCAGGGTGAAGCGGCGGGGTAAAAGCGGCATCCCATCTTGCGGTGCCCTTATTGACCCGGACTTCATCCATGTGGCCGTGCAGGTAAAAATCGTCTGTACCTGTTGCAATCCTGCCGATTACCAGCCCGTTGTCGGAATCAAAGGATACGCCGGCTAAGCTGGTCAGGTATCCCTTGTTTTCACCATTGACATAAATCGTCAGTGTCCCGCCGGAACGGACCGCCGCCAGGTGGTACCAGGTATCCGTACCAGGGCTGACACCGGTATCAATGGTGTACCATCCACTGGCGGTCCGGCTCTGCCACCTGATGTTGCCGTTTCTGACCTCGAACCGGTAACCATTATGGCTGCCATCTACCAGACTGGAAAGCAACCCGGTTAAATCAACCGGCTCAGATGAGAAGTTGACCCAGCAGTCTACAGTGAAATCCCCGGTTCCCAAATCCCAGTCAGTGCTGTCGGCAATGCTCAGGTATTGATTGATACCGTCAAAGTAAATGGCGGAATCACTGCCGACCGGGGCCGCATGTGCGATGCCGTTATGGCCCGTAACCGGATCATGCGCGGAATTGGAAACATCCTCAAAATCCTCGCTGCCATCAGTGGCTTCGGAACGGACCCAGAGAACGTCCTCATTTAACCAGGGAGTAAAGTCGACATTCTCCCATACGCCGACGCCTGATCCGATGCCGTCGCCTCCGCCAACATCGCTGGGGCCATCCGCGGCTCCCCACCAGTTGAACTCGGCATTGACCAGGATTCCGGTAACATTTCTGACGCCAACCTCACAGTCGGAGAACTGGTTGTTGGCCAGCGTAACCGTGGCCGCATGGGCATTGTTCTCGAATTTAACGCCGTTGGCATCATTATCGGCCACAGGAGTCCCGCCGCCGTCTTTGTGGTCCCGCAGGTCGCTGATCACGTTAAACTGGACATTGGCGTTGAGGGTGGGGCATTCCAGCCCGATGCCGGAGGCCCAGAGGCCCTCCAGGTTATTGATGACATTGCCCCAGATAACGGCATTTTCAACGCCTGCGCCAAGGCCAAGCATAACGCCGTTTGCACCGCCACCCCAGCCCCCTGCACCCCAGGGACCTGTATTGGCTTTCACATTATAAATATGGTTATCCTGAATAGTAACGTTTGTCACCTTGTTTGCAGAGCTGTTCTGAACAAATCCGATGGCACTTGTAGAACCGCTTTGTGAACCGTCGCCCTGGGTAAAATTCCCTAAATTATAGAATTCGTTATACCGGATGACGATATTATCCGCGGGCGCAGTGTCCCCAGAGATTACCACCGCGTGAACTCTGCAGCTTGCACCATGGTAGTTCGTCCCCACATCGGTGATAATGTTGTTCTGAATGATCAGATCATCATAACCAGAAGAAGAAATCGCATATGTCCCATTAGCATTAGTGATGGTAAGCCCGTCGATGGTGACCTCATCGGCGGCAACGGTGATGGGGGTACTTGCGCCTTGAATTACCGCTTCTGCCGAGCGTGCTTCCGTATTCGGATTGACTCCCGCGTTCGGGCCGAGCAGGTTCAGAGATTTGCCGACCGTGACACTTTCCGTGTAGACAGCGGCACGGACGTTGACGGTATCTCCGGGTGCTGCCGCGTCAACAGCCGCTTGGATGGTCAGGGCCGGATCCACCAAAAACTCACCGGTTGCCAGGGAGAAGACCGCAAAATCAACGCCAAACACCGCATTCCCG
Source organism: Candidatus Auribacter fodinae (assembly GCA_003599815.1). Classification (GTDB taxonomy): domain Bacteria; phylum Auribacterota; class Auribacteria; order Auribacterales; family Auribacteraceae; genus Auribacter; species Auribacter fodinae. The sequence goes on along the minus strand of QZJZ01000006.1, from coordinate 55 downwards.
AGCAGCGCGCCAGTCACCGCGTCGCCCTCGCCGGCATAATAGGATGCCCCCGAAG
>QZJZ01000046.1 GCA_003599815.1 Candidatus Auribacter fodinae | reverse complement strand
GAATCCTCCGTATCCACCGCCGCCATATCCACTGCTGTACCCGCTTCCGCTACCGCCGCCGAACCCTCCGTTATACCCGCCGCCGTACCCGCTGAACCCGCCGTTGCCGTACGGTGAACTGTCACTGCCGTTTGCAATACCGTCACCGTCGATATCGTTGTCGTAATAGTTCGGTATACCGTCGCCGTCAATATCCGGGTCGCCGGTTATCGGTCCGTAAGTTGCTGTATCATCTTCATTGGCAATGCCGTCGCCGTCAATATCAGGGTCTGTGTCATTCGGTATGCCGTCACCGTCGATATCCGCGTCATACATGTTAAGAATGCCGTCGCCGTCGGTGTCAGGGGAATCTATATGATCAGCTGTTACGGTACCTTTTTCATAGATGTATGTTGCTACCTGTGTTGTTCCTGCAAATGTATGGTCGGTGATGGTTATCTTGATAAGAGCGTAATCGCCGACGACAAAATCCGCAGGGAGTTTGAACGAAAGGTCAAAGTCGCCTGTGCGTGTGGTAAACCACCCTGTCTGTGTTAATAACACATCGCCATCGGTATTTTTTACATGGAGATAAATAGTCGCTCCTTTGACAGGGTAATCATAGTTTGGCGCCCCATTTATTAGCAGTGCGTAATCGGCACGGCCCGTTACACGGACTACACTTCCGGGTTCTGTCTGGTCGGGAACGTCTGCCAGTACCCTGATACCGCCTGAAACCAGAGGAACTGTACCGACATGGAGTACCTTATTTACTTCATTGTTATATTCATCCAGTTCGTCAATCGTGTCCTGCTGGTCAACAGCGACAGTGATGAGTTTCATGCCTGTTGTCGCAAAATTAAGCGTATCGGTAAGGGTAACTTTGTCTCCGCCTGCCAGAGAAGATATTGTAAGTGTGCCGGACCCGATTGGAGTACCAAAACTGCTGAGGTTTACCGCAATATTGGATGCCGTTTCATTACCGACATTCCTGACGGTGACGGCTATTGTCGTATTACTGCCTGCACCCGGATTTACAGGGTTAAAGGTTATATCCTGAGCTGTTATCACCAGATCAGGTTTTGGAACAGGATTCATATAGATACGCAAATTGGAATAGTCGACCTGTGTATCCAACTCGTTCATCAGCCGCAACTGTACGTCAACACGATCATAATTTGGGCTGGATGAATCGACGGACAGCGAAACGTCGCTGGACAGCGTCGGGTCTATGGTAACGTCGCCGGGAAGAGTACTGAAATGAACGTCAACCGAGCTATCCGTATTGATTACGTCCAGTATACTGAGAGTATGAGTATTCGTATCATCGTTATTTGTCAGCGAAATCGGCAGGGTGAAAACACCGTTTCCAACTGTAGCGAATTGTACTTCTTCCGTGTACACGATGTAGGGCTGTTGATCTGATGAGTAATCAACGGTCAGCGACCCGATGTTCTGCTCAACATAATTGTTTGCCGGATCTGTAACGCGCGCTTTAACCAGATAGATGCCATCGCTGACCGAGTTGCCGGCATTGTCCTTGCCGTCCCATGTACGAGTAAAATATTTACCGTTCAACTCTCCGTTCCATAATTCGCGCACAGGTGTAAGCCCGCTCTGGATGGTAACAACCACATCAAACGAGTTGCTTTCATCAGATACGGTAAAGGAGATTATAGCTGAATCGTTCAGGAAATCTCCGTCCGGAGAAATCACTGCCGGGTCAATAACCGTATTGCCGATTGACGGGTTGTTAAAATCAAAGAGTACATTCGCCTGATTTTGTCCAATGTTGCCCACAAAATCCTGAGCGGTAACAATAACAGGAACGTACCCAGTATTTTCCCAGCCGTTTACGAGATATTCGTAGGTATAAGTGAGTCCGCCGTTGCTGATGGCGACAGGAGAACCGGCGCTGGCGCCGTCAATAGTTACTATCGGATCGGCGGCAAGCAATTCGTCTACGTCAAAAGTTATGGAAACTGTTTCGCCAACAGTTGCCCCAGCAGGAACAATAAGGTTTGATATCACCGGAGCATCGTCGTCACGAACCTCAAATAAGGCGTATCCTATGTCAAATGCCTGATCCGGATTCGTAATCTTGACATCACGTGTGCCGACTCCTGCGGTGGTCTGAACATAGATTGTTACCAGCAGTTCGCTGTTGTTCTGGAAAGCGACGTCTGTAACGTCGATACCGCCCCCTATAAACTCAACTGTTGCGCCGTCGCTGAATTCTGTTCCTGATATGGTCAGTATTCTGGATATACCCGGGCGTGATTCTGACGGTGTTACCGATACGATGCCGGGTATGGTATTGAACACGCCGAACAGCTCGCTTTGACCTGAAGCGATAGATGGATCCGATACTGAAACAGACAGCTGTCTATCCAGTCCTGAACTGAGATCGTTTTCCGTGACCGTCACATAATCGGTACCGTTGACCAGCGTCACGGACGGTATTGCGGCATTCGGACTGCTTGATGTCAGGGTAACTGTATCATACCTGCCCTGAGCGATATTGAAATAATTGTCGACCATGTTGATATAGATATTAAACGGTTGTCCGGCCCTCTGGTGCTCCAGAATGCCGGATTTACCTGTCGCTGATCCCGGATACGATGTTTCGCCGGGCATCAGTACCTGCAGTTTTGTCGGGGCAGCATTGTTTACTGCATATACGCTTCCAGTTGTGCTGAATGCCGGATCAGAGATATCGTTTACTGTGAGAGACAATCCTGTTTCCGCAACATAGTGCGTAACGGTAAATGTCATTTGCCCGGTTGATCCGTCAAATTCCTGTTGTGACGGGCTGACAGTCGAAAATTCCTGAACCGATACGAGTTCAATCGTATCAGTGCAGGTAGGTATAATATTATTATAGGAATCCACGGCGATCACGGTTACCAGATAACTTGCCCCTGCCGTTCTGGCGGTAGGCGATCCGGTTTTCCCTGACGGCTGAGCTTTACTGTACGATTCGCCGGGCATTAATACAACCAGTTTATTAAGTATTCCCGGAACCATACTGACGGTCACTTCGCCGTAGGCATCGCCGGTATGTGAATCTGCCGTAACAAGGGCATTTCCTGCGGTTGAACTGCTCAACAGAATGAATTCAATAGTGCCGTCCGCCTTAATCTGTACCTGTTTTCCAGCTATTGAACCGGTTGCGTCCGGAGTGGTGATCGTGCCGCGGTTGGTGGTTACCGTTACATAGTTTCCCGCAGGGATGATGTTGCCGAATGCATCGGTAATGACACTACTTGTGATTGTGGCAGTATCAACGCCATTGGCTGTAATCTGTGCCGGGTCGGGAGTCAGTGTGATCGTCCCTGTCGGAGTACCGATAATCACTGAGATGGTTGTATTTCCCGTGGCTGAACCGACAACTGACGCCGCGCTTACGGTGATTGTTCCCTGTTCAGTGCCGGGCGTGGCTTTTATATCGAAATTGACAAACCCAGCAACAGTCTGTAACTGGATACCCGGTTCATCAGGGTTTGTGTCTGCGGCGTTCAGGATAGTTCCAGCCGTAGCGTCAATGGTTACTTCCGTGCCGTCTCCAACAGTCTGCCCTACAAAATCCCGAACCGGGCCGGCCGTGATATTCGAGACTTCATTACTGTTTGCGTGAAGAATTGAAGGCGCCGCCGTGATAGCGATTGTACCTGACGGATCGGCAGTTATGTCAACAGAACCGTCTGCCGCGCCGTTGGTTGCGTCGGTATAATACCCAGTTCCTTTTGCCGCATGGATACTGAAGTTGGCTGGTGCAGGGAATGCCTGGTACCCGATATGAATACGCCCGCCGCCGCCGCCGCCGCCGTAGTAGCTGGAATAACGGTTACCACCATCCGCTTCAATATATGCCTGGCCGGTAGAACCGATGAAATCAAGGTTGCCGGTGGTGATGTTGATACCGCCGCCCGCGCCGCCGCCGCCGCATGCATATGATGATCCGGTTGTCGCGCTTGCTCCGTCGGCGAGTATGTATGCGTAACGATCCAGTTTTAACGCGCCGCCAATATTCAATTTAATAAGCCCGCCGCCCGCGCCGCCGTAATACGGGACAGCATAACGGTAACCGATACCTCCTCCTGAACCAAGATTCATCGGATTTCTGACAGTCTCGGCATCGTAAGCGATACCCCTGTCACCGCCGTACGTTGCGAAATTATACGTGTTGCCGCCGTTTCCGCCGTAGGCGCCGCCGCCGCCCCCGCCATACTGGTTGTTGGCGGCTGGATCGGAATCTCCGCCTGCGCCGGGGCCTTCTCCTGCGGCGTAGCCCATGCCCGTAACGTCGATTTTGCCATAGCCGTCAATCTGAAAATCGCCCGTACATCTGATATTGACCATTGAATCGAGAGTATCAGTGTTGGCGCTGTGGGTGATGAGAGCATACCCCCTGACCCTGACGGCATCGACCGTAAGCTGGCTTGTACTGCCGAATTCCAGAGTACTGTACGATTGCAAATCCATCATTGAAGTGTCTTCCACAGTAACCGTACCGTCATAGCGGAAATAATCGTAAGTATTAAGGTTCAGGTTCGCGACGGTAATGGAAGAAGTGTCGTAATTGTATAATCTGTTGTAGTTTGTGCCTGTTTTTCTTGTAAGCCCGTCAATTGATCCGTGGTTGTACACATACGAGTATCCGTTCATACGCAGGTTATCGGTAATGCGGGCGCCGGGTTCAAGTGTCAGATATGCGTAATATGAGGTGTTTATGCCATAAACTGTCGCATTTTGAACAGAAACGTTTTCGCCCAGTATTGTGTGATAACTGTCGTAAAAAGTGGTATTCTGGGTAACGTTTAAATCGTTAATTGCTGTATTTCCAAAAGTATCGATAGTCAGTTTGGAGTTGAGCGATGATACGGTATCGAATGTCATACTTGCGGTATCCAGCGCCACAATTGCTTTATCCAGCCATAATGTATCAATATCCAGCGTTTCGCTGACGGGTGTTGGCGCCTGGTATTGATTCGAGGTATTTACGATGCGCACGGTTTCGTTACTGCCTGCTTTAATGTATACGGTTCCCGCACCGCCTCTGTAGTAACTGCCGGTGCTCCTGCCGTAATCGCCATATGCGGTGAACCGGTCAGGATAGAGATGATTGTTTACTCCGCATGTCAGCGCGATGCGTCCGCCGCCGCCGCCGCCGCCGTAGTAACCTGTATTGCCATTGTTTGCGCCGTTTGCGTATATATACCCTGAACCCGCAAACGTGTCGGCAGTAATGTTGACGGACCCGCCGGATCCGCCGCCGCCGTTGTATGTGGTCAGAATAGCGGGATTTCCGCCTGTGGCGTAAATGTACCCGTTGAGAGTCATTGTTCCGTCGACGTCGAGTATAACCGCGCCTCCGCCTGCGCCTCCGCGATAATTATAATAGGCATTGTTTCCGCCGCCTGAACCGAGATCAGCCGGGTTCATAATTGAACCGTAAGGTATGCCTGCTGGGACATTGCTGTATCCCTGTGACCCTTGTCCGCCATAAGAAGCGCCGCCGCCGCCATAACTGGACGTAGTGGTATCAGTGCCTGCGCCCGGGCCTTCGCTTGCTTCATATCCTTTGGCGGTAACATCTATTTTACCGCCTGACTGTATATCAAGGTTACCGGTGCAATGAATATTGATTTTGTATAATTCCTGATTGGTATTGGGCAGGTGTGTCAGGTTTCCGCCTGTCTGGATGGTAATATTATTAAACGTGAGCTGGGTTTTATCTGTTACCGTATATGTACTGCCATTGCCGATAACGAGGTTGTTGTCCTGTATGGTAAAAGTACCGTAATTGCTGAAACTTGAGTACTGGTGTAAATCCAGTGTGGGTGTTGCCGCTGTTCCGGTTGTGTAATTGATAATATCGTTATAGTTATTGTTTAATATCAGCAGGCTGATAAACCCGTAATTGTTGACCTGTGAGTAGCCGTTCATTGTCAGCTGGCTGGTAATGGACATTGTTTCAGGGATAGTTATAATTGCCTTGTTGTATGCGGTGTTGGTGCCTTGCATTTCCAGATTAGTGATGGTTGCGGTTTGTGTGCCTTCGAAAGCGACAGATGAACTGTTAATGGTCATTGATGCACAGCTCGCCAGTTTTTTTATGGTAAGGTCGGCATTCTCGATTATGTATTCCGCGACGTCAGCCGGTATATACCCGTCATTGTCGATAATAGTTTGAGCACGGTAATGTGCGTTGATGTTTTTGACTTGGATAGTTTTAACGCCGTTTGTATCGATATAGATTGTTCCCGCGCCGCCGTAATAGTCGTTGGACTGTGAGTATCCCGTTCCGCCGGATGCCTGGAACTGTCCTGCGTAGGTATTTGATGAACAATACACGGCGATACGTCCGCCACTGCCTGCGCCGCCTCTGTATGATGAACTGTTGGTGTCTCTGTCGCCGCCGTTGCTTGATATAAGCCCGCTTGAAGCTCCCGCAAGCGCGCTGGTGACGATTTTGATACTGCCTCCGGACCCGCCGCCGCTGTAATATAAGGCTCGATCCCCATTACTGCGGATTGTCCCGTCGAGAGTAAGGGTTCCACTTATATTCAGGTCAATAATACCGCCTCCCGAACCGGCGATGGCATTGCTGAAGTAGGTGTTGCGCCCGCCGCCTGAACCGTAATCAGCAGGATTTGTCAATGAGCCGTAGGGCGGGTTGGTGTTGGACAGATTGTTGTACGATTTACTTCCCCAACCGCCATAGGCGCCGCCGCCGCCGGCGTATGAACTGCTTGTTGAATACTGATTTGCGCCTGCGCCCGGTCCTTGTTCTCCGGCATATCCTTTGCCTGTGGCGTCTATCACGCCTGTGGCTCCAATATTGAGATTGCCGCCAACAACCAGTTTGATCTTGTTGCCGGCTGTAGTGTTCTGCGTGTGGGTGAGCGTTCCGTTGACCATAACGTCAGTGAAGTTCAGAACCGTATTTTTCGCTATGTCGTACACACCGCCGTTATCGATGGTAAGATCAGTATCGGTCGGATTAATGGTTCCGAAATCCTGCACATACGAATTCTGCGTAATGACTAATGTCGGCAGGTTTATGACACCTGTCGCATAGTTAAAAATATCATTATCAAGGCCGCTTCGCGTGAATTCGGATGGCGATGAAGGTAAATTGATCGTTGTATAGTTATAAAGCGTGGTATACCCGTTTGTCTCGAAATGATCCTGAACGACGGATCCGTTTATCAATTCAATCTCAGCATGATATGACCCGCCGGATGCCTGTGCGCGCAGGTCTTTTATCACTGTATTGGGCTGGCAGGTAAGCCTGCGGTGTTTATATGTCGTGTTGGTGACGAAGTGGGTCACTGCATCTATGGTACATGCTGACGGTGTATTTATGGTAACATCTGCGTCGGTCAGTGTCATTGTCTGGCATGTTTGCAGTTTACTGATTGCCGCATTCGCGGAGGTAATTTCGTATGAGACTACGTCAGACGGTACGGAATCATCGTTTGGTACAGGCGTTAACTCAAATTCAGGTATGGAGGAAGATATCGGGTTGGAGCCGATAATTTTGATATGATACGAAGTGCTGTCCTCGATATATACTGTACCGGTACCGCCGTGTTTGTAATATCCCTGTCCTCCAGCGGCGTTAAATTGCCCTGCGTACGAGTAGTTGGTACATACCAGAGCGATACGCCCGCCGCCGCCGCCGCCGCCGTAGTTTGTTGACAGCCTGTTTCCGCCTTTTGATTGGATCATAGCGGACGTGTTGGCGCCGGTGATTGTTGCTGCATACAGGTTGACTGATCCGCCAGACCCGCCGCCGCCGCACCGACTGCTTGAAGCGGTTGTGACATCAGCGCCGTCGGCTTTGATAGTACCGTCCAGAGTGAGTGTTCCCGCAACATCAAGCAATACTGCGCCTCCGCCTGCGGAACCATATCCATATGAGGCGTTATAGGTGCTTCCGCCGCCTGAACCGAGTTCAGTGGGGTTGTTAAGCGGGCCGAATGCCGCGCCGCCCTGTCCGGCAGTGGCGCCGTCATTGTAGGCATTACTGCCGTCGCCGCCATAAGCCGCGCCGCCGCCGCCATAACTGCTGGTTGTCGGGCGGGTGCCTGCTCCGGGCCCCTGATCGTAGGTATACCCTTTGCCTGTGACATCAATAACAGCTCCGCTGTGGAGCGTAAAGTCGCCAGAGCAGTCAACAGCCAGTGTGTACAGTTTTGTGTTGGCATTGGCTTCGTGAGTCATCGTTCCGCCGCTGTTGACAGTTACGTTTCTGAACTGTATCGGAGTCGCTGTTTTGCTGAAATATGTGCCGCCTGAGTTGATAATAAGATCGTAATCAGGGTCAGGAAGCTGATGGTCGTTGTAAAAGGTACTGCCGCTGTTGATGGTGATTGTCTTATCAAGACTGACAAGAGTCCCTGTGTTAAACACGAAGGTGCTGTCGAAGGAAATGGATGCAAAGGTGATATACCCGGCGGAGTAATTGTGTATAATGTTGTCCGTATTGTTCATATTGAAATCATCGGGCAAGGCTATGGTCGTGTAGTTATGCAGAGTCGTATACCCGTTCAGGGTAATCGCAGACGTAATCTCAACGCCGTCCTCAAGTATTACTATCGCCCTGTTTGATGTATTGTACCCCTGAAATGTGAGCGTCGCTATTTCAACGCTTGCAGGCACATTCAGCGTTTTGCTAAACGAATTTGAAAGCGCCTGAAAGTTTATAGTTCCGATTGTGCAAGGTGCAGTAAGGTTCAGGTCTACATCGGAATCATAACTATCCATTGTATTGCATGATGCCAGTTTGTTCACCTGTACATTGGCGTTCATTATCCTGAAAATATCGAGGCCGGAGGGTGTTTCCGCATCGTCGGTGATAATCGTCGGTTCACGATTGACTGCGCTGTTGTTCATTATGTACAGGCTTTCAGTTCCATTGTTGTTGATGTAAACGGTGCCTGCCGCGCCGTACATATGGTATCCTTCAGCGCCGTAAGCCTTGAGCAATGAACTTGACATGCTGTTGCCGGCAGTTGTGTACACGGCGATTCGCCCGCCGGATCCGCCGCCGCCGCGATAGCTGGAAGACGCTGAATACCGCGCTCCGCCGTTTGCCTGGATTTCTCCTGTTCCGGCAAGTGTATCGGTTATGACGCGTATACTGCCTCCCGTACCGCCGCCGGCATATAATCCGCCATTTTCACCGTTACTTTTAATAGTGCCGTTTACGGTGAGGGTACCGGTTACATTCAGGTCGATAATGCCGCCGCCTGACCCGCCATAATATGCGTAGCTCCTGTTGCGCCCGCCGCCTGAACCGAAATCGACAGGATTCTTAATCGATCCGTAAGGCGCGTTGGTATTATCAAGGTTATCGAACCCGTTACTGCCCCATCCGCCGTACGATCCGCCTGAACCGGCATAACTGGTATTGCTGATAGTCTGGCTCGCTCCTGCGCCGGGCCCTTGTTCTGAGGCATAACCTTTTCCTGACACATCAACCGAGCCTGTGTTATAAACGGTAAAATTATTGGTACAATTGATGTCAAGCTTATATCCTGATGCGGCATCCTGCGTATGTGTAAGGGTGCCGTATATGTCGATATTCGTATATGTACGAGCCGTGCTGAAGGCGATATCATAGATGCCGCCGCTTTGTACGGTCAGGTTTGTGTCGACAGGTGAAATTACACCGAAATCCTGTACGTATGAACCGGAAGATACATTAAACGTCGGCAAGATAATACTGCCTGTCGCGTAGTTATATATATCATTATCAGTACCTGACATGGTATAGCTGGCAGGCAGGTTTATTGCCGTGTAATTATAGAGGGTGCTATACCCGTTGGCCTGCAAGCTCGAACTGATAGTCATACCGTTAATCAGCTCCAGTTCAGCGTGGCGCGCTGTACTGTATCCTTGCAGTGTTACATCGCCTAAATTCATCTCCGCACCGAAGGAACACCGCCTGTGATCCTGAGCGCTCGCGTTAAGCGATATGGAAACGGTATCAATCGTCAGTGGCGATACCGGGTTCATAATGAGGTCAGTATTGACAGACTGCAATTCAGTACAGCCGGTTAAAGCGGTGATTTCAACTTCTGCGGTGTTTAATGACAGTAATGCGAGATTCAGCTGTTCGAGCGAATCGTCAATACGTGTCGCCGCTCGTTCTTTTCCGGTGCCTGCGATATAAAGTTTTTCAATGGAACCTTCTCTGGTATACAAAGTTCCTGCGCCGCCATAAACATTATTAATCTGTCCATACCCGTCTCCGCCGTAATACTGGATCGTTCCTGAGAGGGTGAGGGTTCCGCTAGTTTTGAGCGCTATGCGCCCGCCTGATCCGCCGCCGCCTCTGTATGATGCGGAAACCCTGCTTCCTCCAATAGCCTGAAGTACGGATGTTGAACCGAGCGTCAGTACCGTTGCGTCAATGTTGATGGACCCGCCGGATCCGCCGCCGCCATTAAGTGTTGATCCGCCGTTGGAAGCGTTTTCTCCATTTGCGGAAACGGTACCGTTAATGGATGCCGTGCCGGTAACATCGAGAATAACCGCGCCGCCGCCGTATCCGCCTCGTGACAATGAGCTGTACGTGTTATTGCCGCCGCCGGATCCAAGAGCCTGAGGGTCGGTAACGGATCCATACCCGTCACAATCCACGTATGTATAGTAACCGTCACTGCCTGTACCGCCGTACGACCCGCCTGTGCCGCCGTAGCTTGAGGTTGGAGTAGATATACCTTTGCCCGGGCCGTACCCATTCGGATAGCCCTTGGCGTTGGCGTTAATGGTCGCACCTTGCTGGAGCGTAAAATCGCCGGAGCAAACCATATGTATTTTGTATTCGGAAGATGTACTGGATTCCTGCTGGGTGATTGTGCCGCCTGTTTCTACCAGCACATTGGCGAATGACATCGGGTCTGCCGTCTGAGACTGAAAAGTACCGCCGTTTTGAACAGTAAGGTTGCTGTCTCCGATAGAATAAATCCCTGCGTTTAGAAAAATACTGCCATTTGATATAACCAGAGAGGGAAACCCGATAGTCGCTGTTGCGTAGTTATATATGTCATTATCAGTATTAACCATAACTACAGAGGCAATACTGCCGTAGTTATTAACAGTGGTATAGCCGTTAAGGTACATATCAGCAACACTGCCCGTAGCCGGTAAATTCAATCTTGAATGGTAGCTGGTATTGTATCCTGTTAAATTCGCTGTGCCAATAGAAGCTTGTCCTGCGACAGAGGAAAGGTTGAGATAACTTTCACGGCTGGTTGTTGTTCCTATTGAAAGCGTGCCGATGGTAATGTCTGACGACACGTTGACGTTAACCTGAGAATCAAGGACAGTCACGGTATTGGCGGAAAACGGCTCGCTTACCTGAACATCTGCGGACTCAAGATCAATAAGCGCTGAGCTCAGGAGAATAGAGGCTTCATCAATGTATGTGTACTCACGGCTTGTGACCGCCTGGCCTTTAATTTCAAGGTACTCATCAGCTCCTTTTTTAAGGTATATCGTACCCGGCGCGCCGTATTTAGAGGTGTATCCATTATCTCCATATGCGGACATCGTTCCGCTGAAAGAATATGCAGATGCGGATTTTATCGCTATTCGTCCGCCTGACCCGCCGCCGCCATACGATGTTGATCCGTAACCGCCATTCGCTTCCAATAACGCTGACGGGCTGGCTGACTCAAAGGTGCCAGCGTTTATGTTAATGGTACCGCCCGCGCCGCCGCCGCCGTATCCGGATACGCCAATAGTTCCATTAACCTTAATGATACCGTTCATGACGAAGGAACCCGCGACATCGGCGATAAACGCGCCGCCGCCTAATCCGCCGTCATAGTATGTGGTCGAATAAGAATTTGAACGGTATGTGTTATAGTTACGACGTCCGCGTCCGCCGCCGGAACCAATATTCATCGGGTTTGAGATGGAACCGTAATGTATTCCTCCTGCCGCGCCGACATTATCAGATCCCCTTGATCCATTGCCGCCGTACGCCGCGCCGCCGCCGCCGTAATAATAATAGCCGGAACTATAATACCCTGCACTGCCATGCCCTGCTAATTCGCCTGCTCCGGGACCGGCTTCGTACCGGTACCCTCTGCCGGAAAGGTCGATGGTGACTCCGGCTTCGATGACCATGTTGCCACTGCATATAAAGTACAGACGGTATGCTTCGGTAGTAGTGTTAGCCGGGTGATAAACAGTGGAACCGGCTTTAAATTCCACAGTATGAAAATACTCAGGGCCGGATTTCTGCGGTATATAGGTACCGCCGGAATAGACGGTAAGAATATTGTCATTATCATAGAACGATCCGGATCCTTGCAGGGTGGCGCCGCTTTTGACATTAACCGTATCGCCGGGCACTTCGATGGTTCCATTGTTTACGCATGATGAATTATTTTCCAGTTCCAGTGCATTAAAGCGTAAATGGCTGTTACTGTTGTTGGTGATGTCATTGTCCGTATTGGACATGTAGATCAGCGCCGGTGCAGTCATATTCATTGAATTTGTGAGCGTAGTGTACCCGTTGAGGTTTATTTTTGTAGTTATATTTGCCCCGCCGGGAAGAGATATGTTCGCGTGATTCGATGCATCCAGCCCGGAGACAGTAACAGTATTAACCGTAACGTTTTGCTCCAGCGAAAGTGTCCGTGCTCCTGACAGGTCGACACTGAACACGATGGAATCGAATTCCGCTGATGCAGACGGGTTCAGCGTGAGGTCGCTGTTGCGCACATCGAGGATATTGCACCCTTCGAAGTTGATATAGTTGAGTTTTGCCCATTCAACATACATGACATTAACCGATATGTCCGAGCCATCCTGAGCTATTTTAGTAACATCGCAATTATAGTTGATGTTCACGATATCAACATTTTCATCAG
>QZJZ01000064.1 GCA_003599815.1 Candidatus Auribacter fodinae | reverse complement strand
ATCTGGATTGCTATTTCAAAGATTTCGTTAGCATTGTACTTCATGAGCGGTTGCCCTCCTGAACAGCATCGGGTTGTGGTTCTGTATCGCTGTTAGTATAAAATATTATGCGTTATGCCGTATATAAAAAAGAGGTTACTGCGAACAATCACAGTAACCTCTTGATTAACAATACAAAAAAACAGGGATTATCCCTGGCGTTGAGCAAGCCCGCGGTCGATCATGAACAATCCGCCCGGAGCGTCTTTAACGATTTTGAGTTGTTCTACTATTTTCAGGACGCTGTCTTCTTCCTCAACCTGTTCAGCGATAAACCACTGAATGAAGTTGAGCGTAGCGAAATCTTTTTCCGACTGGCAAACATCGACGAGTTTGTGATATGAGCTGGAAACATGGCATTCGTGTTTATACGCGTCTTCGAACGCCGCGAGAGGCGAAGCCCAATCAATTTTTGGCGCCGCAATAGCTTTAAGCTCAACGCGCCCGGCGCGTTCACAAACATATCCGAACACTTTCATGGCGTGTTTCAGTTCTTCTCCTGCCTGAGCTTTCATCCATGAAGAAAACCCGTCAAGGTTGATTGAGTCAAAGTATGCCGCCATGGAAGCGTATATGTACGATGAGTACAGTTCAAGGTTGATCTGGTCGTTCAGTTTGTCCTGCATTTGTTTACTAATCATGTTTCATTCTCCTTACGTATTTTTTTTAGTTATAAATATATAAACGCTATATTTTTAGACACGGATTTCAGAATAGCTAAGACACCCTGTTCTGATTTCAGGTTCATAATTATTTATTGTTATTCATCCGGATGCAAGCGTACTAACTGAGTAGAAACGCCTTTGATGAGGTCAAGTTTCCTTTCGAATTCTTCCTGCTGAGATGGTTCTCCAACCAGCTCCAGAACAAGCAGTCCGTGTTGTGAGCATTTATCGAGTACTCCGTCATGAATGCCGAGGCGGGTTTTAATGATACATCCCCATGCTGTTAAAACTTTCTGAACATTGACGGCGGTTTCGCTTCTGTTGTCGATCAAAACGATTAATACGGTTTTCATTGATGTACCTCCACAAAATACTGGTTATTCAGTGCGGCCGTCAATCCTGTAAAATTCGGATTAACAGATCGGATAGTTTGCAGATCAAAATGCCATGATAACGGTTTTTCAGGCTGTTATCAACCGATTTTTTACAGGCGGCCGGCTCTCGCACGGGGAATTACAGGGTGTTACCATCGCCTTCTGTAATGTCCGTTGGTATAAACAAATCCTCCGAGCCGTGTAGAGCCCCAGATAGAGAGGTGGCTGTCCGCATAATCCCAGAACGGCGACCAGCAGAGGTCATTGTTGGCGTACCCGTAATAAAAGGGGTTATAGTAGTCCCACATATCCTGATTGTCTTCTGGCCGGGCATATTCTCTCGGCGCCGTCTGCTGGTGGTCGGCGTACACGACTGCGGCCTTCTCCGGTAACGGTGCCGGACCGGCTATTGACTCGCCGTACGGGCTCCAGCCCGGAGGCGGCGTTGAAGCGGCAGGCTGTGCCGAAACGGCAAATTGCTCTTTGAGCCGAAGGCATTCTTTTTCTTTCCCTGCTTCTCCAAGAGCTTTGTATGACTGAGCAAGGTCGCGTGCTCCGGCTTCGCTCTCGTTGCGGATGACGATGGGCATGGCGGTATCAAGCGCCTTGATTGCTTCATCCCTGATTCCGAGCGCGCCGTAAACGCCAGCGATTTCATATATAGCGCGCCAGTTGTCCGCATCTACAGCCGCGGCGTATGCCCGTGACAAATATGGCGCCGGGTCAAGATCTTCCCTGTAATCCGGCGGCAGTGAGGCGATAGTGTACGCCAGAGCTACATCGGCACGCATGTCGTTAATAGTGGTGATATGAGCTTCTGTTGCGCTGACAAGTGCGGCGGCGTCGCTGAATGAGCGCACTGCGATAAGCCCCAGCGCGGCGTCAAGGCTGTTCTGCCATGAATCCTCGCTTTGAGCTTGATTCGCGGCAGACATGAAACAATTTCGCGCTTCGTTCACCTCATTTTTTGAAAGATGAAAATACCCCTGCCCGATCAGGTGTTCGGTATCTCCCTGTTGAGAATATGCCGCAACGCTCAATAAAAAGGTTAAGGCCGCGGTAATGACAAATATCCTCATTCGTCCCTCCTCCTTGAATATGTGTGAATCATGTGATTTTAAAAGACTGACTGAATAATAATCATATCAGGTTTTGCGGCAGAAAGTCATGGATAATGCGCAAGAAATATAAGCACGCCATGCTGGGAGTGCTGAAAAAGTGTCTAAGTTTCGCTTTTAAGCTGTCATCACGGAGGAGGGTTAGCGACGTGGTGGTCTCAAAATGAATAGAGCTAAGATTGCCACAGCCTCTTTGGGGCTTCGCAATGACATTCTCTTGTGACTTTTTCATCCATCTCATGTTTTATATTCGGGAATGATGTGAGCACTGGTTTTTAACTGACTGCGCATACCGTAACAAAAACAAACATGCGGTACAGCAATATATAATGATCCGAGCCATATCTTTATGCATCCCTTACAAATATACAAAAATTCATTAATTGTAATTAATGTTAGTGTGTGTGAACGGTTAAGCTTTGTTCGGGAGCTTTAAACCGAAAAATAAAAATAATCACATAAAAAACTCATTTCCGCTTGCTTATATTTATGTTAAAGTATAATATAATTTTTATGAAGTCCTATGTAATAACACGAGGCGTCTTATGAAAATCATCACTTTAACGACAGACTTCGGATCTGAAAACTGGTTTGTCGGCACGATGAAAGGTGTTATTGCAAAAATCGCGCCCCAAGCCCGTGTGATAGACCTCAATCATGGTGTCAGTCATTTTGATGTCGCCGAGGCGGCATTTTCTCTCGTATCCAGTTATAATTATTTTCCGCATGATACAATACATGTGGTGGTTGTCGACCCCGGAGTGGGCACCGCTCGCAGGCCGGTGATTGCCTGCGGGGATCGTTTTTGCTTTATCGCCCCGGATAACGGCGTGCTTAGTTTTGTGGCAGGACGCGAAAAGCATATGCGCTGGTTTCATGCTGACCGCCCGGAATATTTTCTGCCTCATCTGAGCGATACGTTTCACGGCAGAGACATTTTTGCCCCGCTTGCCGCGCATCTGGCACGAGGCACTGACCCCGTTAAAATGGGGTCGCTGATAACCGATCCCGCTATGCTGGAAGGCGCTGAATTCGAAGAGACACGGTCAGTATCCGGCGCGATTAAAGGACGGATTATGTATATTGATTGTTTCGGTAATCTGATAACCAATATTTCCTCTTCAGCCGTTGATAACAGAATCGAAGTTGAGGTGTCGCCACTCAGGCCGACTGTGGCGGGCATCCTTCCTTCATACGATTCCGTCCCTGTGGGCGAAGCAGTTGTTGTTTGCGGAAGCAGTGGGTTTCTTGAGGTAGCTGTGAATCAAGGCAGCGCTCAGAAAGAATTTAACTGCAAAAAAGGCGATGAAATATTTGTATATGTAACAGCATCAAAGAAAGGGTAAATCGAATGAAACTATATAGTTCTTCCTGTGGTATTGAGCTGGATTTCTCAAATGCCTGCGCTGGCCGCATAGGGTATGCCGGAGGCATAACGGAAGATGACCTTAACTCCGTACGACAAAAAGCTCAGGCGGCTCATTCAGCAGTGGAAAAAGTCCGGGCTGAAGGAACCCTCGGATTCCTGAAACTGCCATATACCGACCCGAAACTGGTTCAGGAAATAAAACATCTTGCCGCAGATATCGAACGCAACTATTCTGATTTCGTGGTGCTGGGGATCGGCGGTTCGGCGCTGGGCAACATCGCTGTGCATAGCGCGTTGAACCACCCGTTTTACAATAATGTGCCCGGTGAATCGCATCCCCGCCTGTTTGTACTTGATAACGTTGACCCTGAATATATCAGCGCGGTAATGGATATGCTTCCGCTGGAAAAAACCTGTTTTAACGTTATCACCAAATCAGGCACAACCGCAGAAACCATGTCGCAGTTTCTTTTGTTCCGCCAGTTAATCATAGACAGGCTCGGATACGACGCGTTTAAGAAGCAAGTCGTGGCTACCACTGACCCGTCGAGCGGCGTTCTGCGCAAGATAGCTAATGACGAAGGGTTGCGCACATTGCCGATTCCTCCCGATGTCGGCGGGCGGTTTTCCGTGCTGACCGCAGTCGGCTTGTTGTCCGCCGCGGTAACCGGAATAAACATATCCGATTTGCTGGAAGGCGCACGCCTAATGGACGAGGAATGCCGCAAGCCGGAAATGACGGAAAATCCCGCGGTCATGAACGCGGTGGTTCAGTATATTATGGATACTATTAAAATGCGGCCCATGGCTGTCATGATGCCCTATGTGCAGAGCCTCCGTGACTTCGCGGACTGGTTCAGACAGCTTCTCGCTGAAAGCATCGGCAAAAAATTCGACCGTGACGGGAATGTTGTCCATGTCGGTACTACGCCGATCAAAGCGCTTGGCGCTACGGATCAGCATTCGCAAATCCAGCTCTATATGGAAGGGCCGGAAGATAAGTTTATTACGTTTCTCGGCGTGAAAAAGTACCGCACAGACCTGACTATTCCGGCGGCGTACACGGAAATAGAAAAATTATCTTTTCTCGCCAATAAAACGTTCAGCCGCCTGATTCACGCTGAACAGCAGGCGACATCCGAAGCGCTGGCGAATAACGGCCGGCCGAACTGCACGATCACGCTGGACGAAATATCGGCGAAATCTATCGGCGCTCTGCTGTACCTGTTCGAGTACCAGATCGCCATAGCGGGAGAACTGTATAACATCAACGCGTTTGATCAGCCGGGTGTGGAAGAAGGAAAAATTCTAACCTATCAGAAAATGACCTGTTAACAGGTATTCAACTCGTTCATATCAGCGGTTATCCATGACAACTGCGGGGAGTTCCCTGCTGTTAGCACTTGACTTTTGTGTGATGGTATGTTACTGTGTGCATTAAAAAGGAGGCGCATTGTTGAAAAATTCAGATACTCTGGAATTTATATGTCTTGGTGAAAAGTGTCGCAAACCGATACCGTTTTCAGTGATGAAAATCGAACTGAACAAAACAATACCGTGCCCGAATTGCGGAAAACAGTATTCTTTTGAGCCGAGTTTTCTGGACAAACTGAAAAAATTCGAGAAACTGATCATCACGGTTCGCGAAGCGGAAGATATTCTCGGCGATACCAATGTCGGCATTAATGTCGACGGGCATCAGATAAAACTGCCATACCGGCTGTTATTAACCAGAATGAATACCTTGCTGACACTGAACGTTGGCGGAACCGAATTTGAATTCAAATTTCGGGTCGAACCGTTAAAAAATAATTGAGCGGCTCATATACACGAGAAATGCGCGGTTAACGGAGTTTACTGATCATGTGGCGTGAAGTATTGAAATCAAAAATTCACAGAGCGACAGTTACGGACGCGAACCTGCATTATGTAGGAAGTATAACCATTGATAAAGTTCTGATGGACGCGGCAGGGCTGATAGAATACGAAAAAGTGCATGTTGTTAATATAAATAACGGCGCGCGGCTGGAAACCTATGTTATCACGGGAAAAGCCGGATCGGGTGAAATCACGCTCAACGGCGCGGCGGCCCGCCTTGCTCAGCCAGGCGACAAAGTAATCATCATATCGTACGGATTTTATACCCCTGAAGAATTAAAGCATCACCGCACACAAATTGTTTTTGTGGACGACAACAACGCTATTTCTGAGCTTTCCAGTTAAGTAAAAACTCGTTCTTGCATTCAGGGCAGGTATGCGCTGATATCGCGGCTGAATCCTCGCGTGTTATGGACATGGGATGCCCGCAGTAGGGGCAATACATTATGTAGGGTCCTGTAACCTCGTATGTCACTTCTTTTGTGCCGATTGTCTCTATACTCTTCTTCCGCAGAGATTCCAGTGAGATAATAATATTTTTTACCGCGTCGGATGACATGATAATCACATCTTCGGTGATTGCTCCGGTTGTATCCGTGACTTTACGCGCGGCGTCGCTTGTTGCGGCAATTGTCCCGAGAGTACCCTCAATGGCTTCCTCTCCTACGACCTGAGGCGTTTCGTGGCTGTTTTCAGCCAGCTCTTTTTTTGCGGCACAGCCGGAAAGGGATAAGGCAATGAGTGCAAGAATGAGAGTGTATTTAATCATGGACTACATGTTCAGTTCGGGTTGAACGAGCGGATCCCAGTTTTTCGGCACTGGAAGCCAGAAGAATATAATGTCGTAAATGCCGCTGAGTGAGCGTACTGCCATGGCACCGGCACCCTTGCACAAACCGGGGAAAAAACCGATTGGCCCTTCATAGTACATGGCATTATGCACATCGTCGGTCAAAGCGTACTGTCCGTTCCATACATTCATGACACCGCGCGCCATTTTTTCGCCGGGATTCGCGGCACAGAATCCTGAAGCAGAACATATCAGAACACACAGAAGAATGATGGTACTGAAAACAAGGCGCATTGAATTCGTCATGGCTCAACCCTCATATTGAATTAAAATTACGAAATAATTCTAAAAAAATGCGTTGTCTCTGTCAATAATAATAGTAAAAAAAGAGAAAAGCCAGAAATTTAAGCGGCGAAGAATGTTTTCCAGACAATAAAGGCTATGAAACAGCTGAACATGATTATTGCAGATATAATAATAGTTTTTTTCCATGGAAAGGATGCTGTACGTTCCACCTGAGCGCCTGTCGTTTTGCGTTCTTCGGTGGAAAGCATTTCATAATATGCGTCTTTTGTTTTGCGGATTGCGTCGAGCCCATCCTGATAATTTTCTTCCTTATAGAAGGCATGCGACTGATCGAGATACTCACGAAACGTTTCGTATGCGTCAAAATCAATGATAGTTACTTTGCCTTTGTCGACTTTTTTTACGATTGCGTCAAAATATTTTAGTTCGTAGTCCAGTTTCTTCTTGTGTTCCTTGACGAAAACGTTGGACTTCTGCGGCGATGGCGTAGGCGTTCTGGATTCCTGCGCGGCTGAATCCTCGCCGTCTGCCCCAACTGCGATCAGTTTGTTTATTTTTTCCTTCACTTCTCGTGACGAGAATATATTGGTTAATGACGGCGCGT
Organism: Candidatus Auribacter fodinae; assembly: GCA_003599815.1. Lineage (GTDB taxonomy): Bacteria > Auribacterota > Auribacteria > Auribacterales > Auribacteraceae > Auribacter > Auribacter fodinae. The sequence goes on along the minus strand of QZJZ01000064.1, from coordinate 5,727 downwards.
TGTCATTTTCCAGCCCTGCTCCGGTCGGCGGTACAGCCGGCTGATGCTGAGCCGGTTCTGCCGGTTCGGGCGTTTTCGCGCTAGCCGCCGGGACTGATGGCGCCTGATCCGGTGCATGTTCCGTTTTTTGCGCCGATTTTGACGGCGTAATGAATTCCGGCTTGTTCTGGTCCAGTTTTTGCGCGATCTGATTTGAGGTAAACGCGCTGGTTAAAGACAATCCGCCGGTGCTGAGATCGGCTTCGGGCTCTTTCACGTTTTGCTGAGGCATCGCGCCGCTTACATTGATTTTTGACGACTCTGAAGACCTTTTTAAATTCGTTTTGCTCAGGTCGATTTTGCTCGAGCTGGTTTTTTCCTGCGGCAATTCAGGGGAGGTGCTGTCAAGCTGTAAACTTTTGCCCGGCATATTTATCATGGATTTTTTAGGGTCAGGCGGCAAACTGACGTCGATATTAAGCGTTTGTTTCTGTTCAGGATGAGCCTGCGCCGAATCGTTCGGGCTCTGCAGTTTGATTTCCGCCTGTTTGAGCAGTTCCGGATGGTTCGGGTCAAGCAGCGGGTTCAGGCCTCTCTGTATTTTATCGTATTGAGCAAGTTTCTGGTTGATAACCTGTTCAGCAATCTCTAGAGTCACGGGTTTGTTGGTCAGTTTGGCGAACGCCAGCGTTTCTTTCAAGGCTCCTTCCAGTTTACGGATATCGTCTTTGATGTGGTCACAGAGCAGATGAATAACCTCGTCGGAAACGATCACCCCTTTTTCCTGCATTTTTTTGCAGAGAATAGCTTTGCGTGTTTCCAGATCGGGCGGATGGATTTCCGTGATAATGCCCCCTTCAAACCGCGACCTCAGCCTTTGTTCCAGTGTGGATAACACACTGGGCGGACGGTCTGAAGTCAGCACGATTTGTTTACCGTTATTGAACAGGCTGTTGAACGCGTGGAAAAATTCCTGCTGAGCGGATTCGCGAGACGCGATAAACTGTATATCATCAAGCAGGAGCACATCCAGATTGATATATTTGCTTCGAAACTCTTCTATTTTATTGTACTGGATGGCTTCAACAAGTTCAGCCTCAAACTGTTGTGAGGGAATATAGAGCACTTTTTTGTCCGGCATGCGTTGAATGATAGCGTTACCGATCGAATTCATGAGATGCGTTTTTCCAAGCCCCACGTTACTGTACAGGAAGAGCGGATTGTATTCCGTACCCGGCGATTCACTGACCGCCCGGGCAAACGCCAGCGCGAAATTGTTATTGTCACCTACTACAAAATTGGTGAACGTATAACATTTCAGCAGGTTCGTATCGTGAGTCGTAATCTGTTCCTGATTCAGTTCAGTCATGAGGTCCCAGTTCCCTGAATAGACAAAATTTTACCTTACTTGTTATACATGGTTTACGGCGTTTTCACGTTATACTTTAGAATCTTTTGTATAATATTGCGCGCATATGAACACGAACATTTCTGTGAACACATTCTGATATCCTCAACCCGTTTGCATTTACCCTCGCATTTGCTGGTACCGGCAAGAAGAAAATCGTGGAGCGTGCCGTCATGCATATCTACAAACAGCCAGACTGGCAATGACAAAGACGCCTTGCAGTCGTCAGCCGTGTGCAGAAACGTGTACAGCCCTTCAAGGATGTTGTGGTAATGAACCTGATAGCCGGTAATTTTTACTGTGGGGTCACTTAGAAATTCGTCGCGGTCGCTCCAGCAATGTTTACAGTAGGGGCATTGTTTGAATACGGATGTCATCTACGAGATCTCCATGAACATTAGAGTTTTGTGCCTGTATCACATAGTATATTTATCGGTCGAAACCACCGTTTTCTTTATAGATAAATCATTTTAACCCTATTGATGATAAACTGTTTTACTGGAATCGTAAAAAGTATGCTAAAATATAATCGAAATATAGCTTCTATACTACAATCACACCGCTGAATGTTATGCTTTTGTAAAACACTGAACGATGTCAATATTTTATAAAATGCTTGTTGTAAGTTATTAGCAAGTTACAGTAGAAATTTTTAGTTAAAAATGTTTGACACGGCTATAAGATTTTCTTTTTCAGAAGAGTATATCGGTGTAAAATCGATTTTAAAGGAAACTCAATATAGGTGTTCATCTGCGGCGGCACGCATAAAAAAGGAGACAGCTATGAGTAATGCTAAAGAACACGTATTGAAATCTGCGCGCGACAATGATGTTCGTTTTATCCGTTTTTGGTTTACGGATGTACTTGGAGTTCTCAAGAGTTTTGCCGTAACTAGAGACGAATTGGAAACGGCGCTGGATGAAGGCATGGGGTTTGACGGTTCATCCATTGAAGGGTTTGCCCGTATTTTTGAAAGTGATATGATCGCGATGCCTGATCCGTCAACTTTTCAGATTCTGCCATGGCGCCCGGCTGAAGACAGAGTCGCCCGTATGTTCTGCGACATTCTGGAACCGGATGGAACTCCGTACAAAGGCTGTCCGCGCGGCGCGTTAAGAAGAATGACTGAAAAAGCGAAGAAAAAAGAATACACTGCTTATTTTGGACCTGAACTTGAATATTTTTATTTCAAAGATGACAAAGGGACTGAAGGACTTGATAAAGGCGGGTATTTTGACCTGACACCGCTCGATGTTGCCAGCGACCTTCGCCGCCAGACAGTGCTGACCCTTGAGAAAATGGGTATCAAAGTAGAATACAGCCATCATGAAGTAGCTCCAAGCCAGCATGAAATCGACCTTCGCTTTGACGAAGCGCTGGCGATGGCTGACAAAGCGATGACTTATCGCCTTGTAGTCAAAGAAGTTGCTATGCAGCATGGCGTATACGCCACATTCATGCCCAAACCGATTTTCGGCGAAAACGGAAGCGGCATGCATGCGCACCAGTCTTTGTTCAGAGGAAAAAGCAACGCGTTTTACGATGCGAGTGATAAATATCATCTGTCAAAAGAAGGCAAAGCGTATATTGCCGGGCTTCTGAAACACGCGCGTGAGTATACTTCGGTTATCTGCCAGTGGGTGAACTCCTACAAACGGCTTGTTCCCGGGTACGAGGCGCCGGTATATATTTCTTGGGCCCGCCGCAACAGGTCTGCTCTGGTTCGCGTCCCCATGTACAAACCGGGCAAAGAAAAAGCAACACGCTGTGAACTGCGGTGCCCGGATCCGGCATGTAACCCGTATTTGGCATTTACCGTCATGCTGGCGGCAGGGCTTAAGGGTATTGAAGGCAATTACCAGTTGGCTGATCCGATCGAAGAAGACATTTTCGAAATGACACCCGCGGAACGCAGAGAACACGGCATCACCGAACTTCCAGGCAGTCTTTATGAAGCTGTGTGCGAAACGGAAAAAAGCGCTGTTGTCCGCGAAGCGCTGGGCGACCATATTTTCGAAAAATTCATAGAAAACAAACACATCGAATGGGATAAATACCGTACACACATTTCCCAGTACGAAATTAAACATTATCTGCCGCGCATGTAAGGAGGCCTATTAAAGAGAGACGGGGTGCTGTTCCCGTCTCTCTTTAATTTTTTATGAATGAAACTGTTAAATGCCCTCATTGCAAAAACTCTGTACCTGCGGACAACCTTCGCTGTTTTTTTTGCGGCGAACTGCTGGATATATCAGTCGGGCCCCTGAGTTTTCTGTCCAATCGCTTTAAAGGATTGATAATAGCCGCCATAGCACTGCTGATGATTATTCTTCTGCTGATATGGCTATTTTAATTCAAATCTGCGGGCAATAACGTACTGATTACATGAATTTCCCGGTACTAATCGCATAAATTTCCGTATCATCGAAAATTTTCGCTTCGATGGTATACAATCCCTTTTTGACAGAGATTATAGCAGACCATATGGACAGCTGAATTCCAAGCGGAACGGGTTTGAAGAATTGCACATCGATTGACACGGTCAGGCCGGCCGTACCGCGTTGCAGGAGATTATGCACCATGGCAGAGTCAAGAAGAGCTATAATTATTCCCCTGTGGCATTTGCGGTATCCGTCCTGAAACTTTTCATCGACCAAAACGGATCCTTTCACATCACCGTTTTCATCCAATGAATAATGAATACCCAGCCCGGAGCAGTTATCTTTACCGCACACAAAGCATTTGGAGTGCATCACAAAACCTTTTTTAAAGCTGAAACGATAAAAGTATGTTCTTTAAGCGTAACAGAAGCCGGATACCCGCGCAACAGCAATTATAAGTATGAGAACAATGACATTCTCTTGTGACTTTTTCATCGCTCTCATAATATGATTAATAAAAAGGACTTATGGTAAAATTAATGGTTAATTTAAAGACTGAATTGCCGAAATAAGATGTACAAAATGGAGGTTAATGGAAATGGCAGATTGCCCCCGACTACAAAAATGCCCGTTTTTCAACGATCAGCTTGATGACATGCCCGACCTTTCTGGTGCGGTTAAAGCGCTGTTCTGCAAGAAAAATTATAGAAACTGCGCGCGCTATAATATCGCGAAACAGCTTGGCCCGCAAAATGTGCCGAACAATTTATTTCCCGCTGACGGCAGACAAGCGAACGAGCTTTTAAAAAAGCATAAAGTCCAAAAATAATCCGTTCCGCGTTTCTTTGCTTCTTCACCTCACCATCTCATAATGATTTTTTTAATGACATGGTGAGAGCAATGAAAAATCACAGAATCCGGTCATTGCGAAGCCCCGAATGGGCTGTGGTGATCTCACCTCTATTCATTTTGAGATCACCACGCCGCTAAAGTTCCCGGAGATGCCAGTTTAAAAGAGTAACGTGGAGCTTCTTTCGTCACACCAAGATTATTTTTATTTGTGCCTATGTAACAATCTGCATAGGATACCTAATCCCAGCAGAATAATACTTAACGGTTCAGGAACAGGCTCCGGCTCTGATTCAGGAGCGTTGTACGTGATTTCAAGCCATTGTTCATCCGCAAAGTGAACGGAACGATACAGGGCGGTATTCCCTATCAATTCGTCCGTTAATCGTATTGAATACCCGCTATGCGTTTTTCCTGCGGTAATATCAGCTTTAAAAGAACTGGTTACGTTGATGCTGAGACCCGGCAAGTAAGTGCCTGATGTTATTCCTGTTTGAATACTTGTTACACTACTGTTGAAAAAGTCGAGAAATCCATTTTCATAATCATTCATACTGTAAAAATTTATATTTGCCATAGTTGAAGTATCCGGGTAGGCTGATGTGCCGGCGGCGCCTGTTTTGAATATAACGCTTATGATGTCATTTGCGGATATGTTAAGCGCATAAATGCTTTGCAGGTCGAACTCGGCTATACCGCGGCCGGTAACCGGGTTTCGGGCATGATATGCGGTGAAGGTATCTCCGTTTCCCATTGTATTGGTTATAACTCCGTTGACACTGGTGCCGGTATTGGTATATATAGTTGTCGATGCGGCATGTGATAATGAAGCGCTCATAATTGATACGATAATCGATACTGTGCAAAAAATCTTTTTCATTAGTTTTTCCTTTCTCTTTGCAGGATTGATTTGGATTTAAGTGTGTATGAATAATGGAAACAGTGAATTTTGTTTCTTTTCCCAATAACAATAATAACATGTAATTTCTTCACTATCAAATTATTGAAAAATAAATAAGGTATAGTATTGGAGTGCTGGAAAAGTTTCTAAGCTTCTCCTTTTAAGATGTCAATCACGAGGATCATTAGCGACGTGGTGATCTCAAAATA
>QZJZ01000095.1 GCA_003599815.1 Candidatus Auribacter fodinae | reverse complement strand
GTCGTCGAACTGGCCGTCGCCGTCCAGATCCCATTCATAGGTAAGGATATCGCCCGGGTCAGCGTCTGTTGATGCACTGGCGTCGAATGTCACGCTTTGTCCTTCGTTTATGATGTAGTCCCCGCCGGCAGACGCTGTCGGAGGCGTTGCATAAAGAATCGAATCGGAAAATACCGCGGATTCATTGCCGTTTGCGTCTTTTAGCTGAATATGTACGGTTTTCAATCCTCTCCCTGTACTGAGAGAATAATCCGCAATCGTACTTTGGTACGCCATATAGTTACTCCACACGCCGTCTTCATTCCTGAACCGCATTGATATTGCAGACCCTGCGGCATCAAGCGCTTCAACAGCCAGCGTTACCATTTGCGATGCCGTTAGCTGTGCTCCAGCATTGATACTGAAGGATATAAGCTGTGGCGCGAGAGTGTCGGTAACTTGAAACGGATCGCTCGAAATAGAGATCGGACTGCCGCCGCCCGATGGATATATATTGGCTGTTACTACTCTGGTCGCTCCGTTGGAGAATGTCGTTTCTGTAACCGTCAATACTGCTGATCCATTGGTCAAAACAGTATTTTCGGGCAATATCGCACCAACCCCGGAAGAACTGAGTTCAACCGTTCCCTGTGCTCCGGTGACCACGTTGTAATATATATCCACATAATTTACGATAACCTGAAACGGCATGCCCGCCTGCTGTACAGCCGGAGAACCGGATATACCGTCGCCTGAATCACCCGGAACAGCAGTCTGACCCGGCAACAGTATTTGTACTTTGACAGGTGAGCCCGCAATTATATCGAATAAATTTCCAGTACCGGTAATGCTTCCCCCGGCAGTATCCTGTGCCTGAAACGCCAGATTAAGCCCTGAGATGGTGTCCTGAACAGTAAATATCAATTCACCGCTTACACCGTTAAATGATTGAGCCCATGACGGACTGCACTGCATATAGGCACTTAACGGCAAGAGCTCTATCGCCAAAGTTGAGTTAATCACATGATTGCCGAACGCATCAACGGGATAGACTTTCACCGCGAACGGCACATTGATTACCTGATCCGCGGGCGGCCCGCCGGCTTTGCCGTCCGGCTCATCTGCATCAAAGGTTTCACCGGGCATCACAATAACCAGACTCGCAACCGGCCCGGGTATTCCAATTACCTGAATCGAGCCTGAGGCAGTGCCTGTGGGCGATGTCGCAGATATATTAGACACACCCACTTTTGTTTCGCTCTGTAGGTGAAACGACAACCGCCCCTGCGCATTAACAGCGATCTGATGATTCTGATACGTCACAGGATCCGCATCGGGTTCCACAATCGTTCCCCATGTAGGAATTATGGTCACCAGTGTTCCTTCGTTTACGGCGTTTCCATATTGGTCGGTAATCGGATCGCTGGTTATATGGGAACTGCTTTGCCCGTCAGCCACAATCTGTGTGGGGGTAGCGTAAAGCATTATCGTTCCGGCAGGCCTGTCTGACTTCAGTTGAATAATCAGCGGCTGGGCTGTCTGAGCGGAGCCTGTCACACTGTTTGCTGTAACGGAAACATTTCCCACGGATGTCGAGGCGTTTGCAACAAACGTACAGTTTACTTTACTGCCCGCATCGGTCTGTATTGTGATCGATGATGCCTGCGTGCCCTGCCCGTTATCAAGCACACCCGAAGAACAGGTTACCGTCACGCCAATACCAGATCCAACCGCGTTTCCGTTCGCATCTCTGATCACACTGCTGGTTATGGCAGTCGTCTGCCCGCTTTTGGCGATAATTGAGGTGGGAACCGAGGTCAGTGTAATGGTTCCCGCAGGTGTACCGGGAATAAACGTAACCGAAGTGTTGCCTGAAGCAGTGCCAGTTACGCTTACCGCGCTGACAGTGGCTGTTCCTGCGGTTGCCGAACTGCGTAATTTAAACGAAATGATTCCTCCTGAAACAGCTATGGGAGCGGTAATCGGAATATCATTGATATCAAGAAGTACCCCAAGATTCGTCGATATGGTAACCAGCGTGCCGTCGGCAACAGGAGTGCCGTATTGATCTGTTATAGAATTAGAGGTTATGACAGATTTGGTAACACCATCAGCAACGATCGATCCGGGAACAGCATTCAGCGCTATTGTGCCGGAGGGCAACCCCGGAACAAAAGCCACACCTGCCGTGCCGGATGAGGTACCGCTGGAAGCGCTCACCTGTGCAGTACCTGTTGCGGCATCTGCCGTAGCGCGCAACGTTACGGAGAAAAGCCCTCCTGAAGTCGTGACTGTCATGGAATTGACTTCAGTTCCCGCATCAAGCAGTTTTCCTCTGGTTGTCGTAACCGTAACCGATGTGCCGTTTTTCACTATATTCCCGAAACTATCCCGAATCGGACTGCCGTTCGGAACCCTGATAATCGACTGAGCGCCGCTTTTCGCAACCAATGACGAGGGCGTCGCCTGTAAAACAATAGTGCCCGCAGGAGGCCCCGGTTCAAATGTGACCTGTGTTGATCCGGCAGACGTGCCGGACTCATTCTGTGCAGTAACGGTAACCTGACCGGCAACCGTACTGCTTTTTACTGAAAACGATAAAATGCCGCCTGCCTGCACAGCCACGGTAGTTGAGGATAATCCGGTTTCATTGATCGTTCCGCCTGTTGTGGATACCTGTACCGGTGTGCCTTCCTCTATTATGTTGCCGTATCTATCGGTCAACTGAGTGCTGTTTATTGCGGCGGCAGACTGCCCATTAGCGACAATGACAGCAGGATCGGCGCTCAAGGTGATCGGCCCGTATAAATTTCCTGCGCCGGTTAGCGTTATATCCACAAAACCTGACGCTGATCCTTCAACGCTGTCCGCTTCAATACGGACAATACCTGTTCCTGTGTTTGGATTAAATACGAAACTGATTATGCCGCCAGTACTTTTTACTTGAATGCCGCTCAGTCCGGCATCCTGATCTATCGCCACAATGGATCCGCGTTCCGCAGATACAGTAAACAGCGAACCGTCAATCACGACATTTGTGCCGTCGGTTATCGGCAGGCTGGTTATCAGTGACGAATTGGGCGCATTAGCGACAATTGACGCCGGAGACGCCTGCAATATAATGATTCCTGCGGCATCGCCTGCCTGGCAGAAAACCATTGTACTGCCGTTTGCCGAGCCCTGTACGCTCGAAGCAGTGATATTTGCCGCTCCAGCCTGAACTGACGACTGCAGGGTAAACGATATTGTGCCGCCAGCGACTGTCAAGACTTGCACGCCGGGAGTTGATCCGTCGGCATCGGCAGTAGTTATTGATCCAAGCGTAGAGGAAACAGTTATCAGTTTTCCTGCCGGAACCTGATTTCCCGATGCGTCATATATGGAACTGCTGGTAACGGTTACCGAGCTAAGCCCGTCCGCAGGCATTTCAGTGGCGGATGGGGTAAGCGTAAATGTGCCCGACGGCTCTCCTGCGATATACGCAACAGAAACTTCAGCAGTAGGCCCGCCTTCAAAAATGTATGCGGATACGGTCGCCGTTCCAGTCGTTTTCGCTGACCTGATGGAAAACGAAAGTATGCCGCTCGCATTGACCGCAACCTGAACGCCATTCGCCGGATTGGAATCGACATCGACGGCAATCAGACTGCCGCTGTTTATCGCAACTGTATATGTCGCGCCCGGTATGGGGTTCCCGTACCCATCGGTAATCGGATCACTGGTTATTGTGGAAGTGGTCACGCCGTTTCCAACAATGGTATCAGGCGACGCGTGCAGTGCGGGAAGCGGAAATCCAGTCGGCAAACTTGGCGCGATGGTAATCGCTTTATGAGCCGATTTGACGACACCGTCGTTGTCTTCAACCCACAAATCTGCTGATCCGGTCTTGGTGTCATTATAAAAGATCGTCGTGTATCCTGACGCATCCCAGTCAAGCGTATTCGCCACACCCTGCCCAAGCATAACAAAATTATTCAGCGATGTATCATAACGGTAAAAGTTGCCTGTTGTCTGGCGTGATGCCGGATAACTGGTAAACTTTATCTTCAATGAAGGGTCAACAGAGACAATATGCGTATCGAATTCGTCAATAATTTCAATCTGAAATTCTGTGTATTCGCCAGCCATGCCTGTGGAAGGCAACGATACGATACGAAATAGCGGCGGAACAACGGTAGTAACGATAAATGTCCTGTCATCCACCTGAGTCTGATCAACCAGAGCGCTTGAGGCGTCGAGTACGTCCTCAAGATCATCTCCCCGCTGTGCATCGTAAGTCGGCGAGGTATAGTCAACGAGTAAAACACCCTGCGAATCGGTCTGCCCGCTCCATTGAGTTGTGGTACCGCTCCCCGGATATCCGGTGTGCCCTGAAAGCTCACCCTGAGCGTTGTTTTCCTTGATTGAGAGCGTAACCGTATCACCCGATGCCCTGTTGCCCATTTCATCGTAACAAACAAGGGTGACTGCCCGTGTGATATTCCACGGTATATAACGGTTGCTTTCCGGCCTGTCAGAATCGAGTATAATGGAAATTGAGTCTATGACTCCGGTATCGGTAAAAGCAACCTGAACGGAGCCTGATGCCGATCCGTATACGGATGCCGCATGAACAGTATAGAGCCCTGCGGGACTGCCGGAAGAGCTCAGTTTGAATTTGATATGCCCTGCCGACGACGCTATCTGAATACCGCTCAAAGAAGTATCGTCATCAAACGGCAGTTCATCATCATAACTGACGATTTCGCCGCCGTTACTATACAGAGTGAAAAGTTCACCGTCCGATACTGCATTCCCGCCCGCATCGGTGATAACCAGCGCGGTTTCTATGGCAGTGACTGTTTGCACCCCATTAACAGGAGCAAGTCCCAACGGATCCGCAACAATAGCGGACGGCGATGCCTGTAACGCGACAGTACCGCTCGGCGGGCCGGCAATAAACATAATGTCTGTTGTTCCGTACGCACTGCCCTGCACACTTTGAGCGGATACGGTAGCGCTCGCCAGTTCAGCTCCTGCACTGCTGAGCGTGAACGAAACGATCCCGTCCAACGTAACTACCTGCGTCAGCGGCGTTGTCAAATCCGAATCCGCTGTAATAATTGTTCCGTATGTAGTATCAACAGTGATTAAGGTACCATCCTCAACGACGTTACCGTACATATCGGCAATAGGAAGGCTGGTGACTGCTGATGTGCTGGATCCGTCAAGTACCAATTCATCAGGAACGGCTGTCAGCTGAATGGTACCTGTGGGGAAGCCCGCGCTAATCTGCACATATGTTTTTCCAAACGCAGTTCCTGTATAGCTTAATGCCGTTACTTCAGCCAGTTCTGCCTGAGTACCTGCCTCGAGTACAAACGATATGGTTCCTGAAGAGGTTGTCTGAGCCTGCTGTCCGGATACGTCGTCTGCCGCATCGCCCTTTATTCTGCCTGATGAAGCCGATACTGTCACCAGCACGCCTTCAGTCATGGGATTGCCGTACATATCAACTATCGGACTGCTCTGGATAAGTGTTTCGCTGTCGTTGTCCGCAATAAGCGGTACGGACATCGCGTTCAGCGTAATATCGCCATACGGAGTGCCGTGAATCATGGATACCTGAACCGAACCTTCCGCACGACTGCCGGGTTGCCCGTCGCTAAATACGCTGACTGTCGCTATACCGAGAGGTACTTGTGAAGAAGCGGAAGAGCTAAGTTCGCAGTGTATTTTTCCATAAGCGTCAACGTATACCTGAATACCGTCTTTACTACCGTTCATGTCAGTGCTGACGATTTCTCCCAGAGTGGTTTCCACCGTGATTTCCGTACCCGCGGCAACAGTATTTCCATTAATATCTTTTATAACTCCGCTGATTATTTGAGCTGTTGCGCCGCTATTGGCTATAAGTTCATCGGGCGAAGCAGTAAGAGTAATCGTACCCGCCGGGATTCCGGCATAAAAAACAATGGAAGCGCTTCCCATAGCACTGCCGTTGACGCTCTGAGCGGAAACGGACACTGTCTGAGCGACTGTTGACGACTGTATTTCAAATGTAATCCTACCGTCTAACGCAACGGCGATTTCGTGTTCTTCAGTTTCCGCGTCGGCATCGGCGGTAACGATGGAACCGTCACTGGCTGTCACCACTATAAGTTCCCCTGCGGCAACAGTATTGCCATACGCATCAAGAATCTCACTACTGGTGATTACGGACGTAGCTGACCCGTCGGCAGGAATAGAGACAGGTGAAGCAGAGAGCGTAAAATTCTGGCCCGGCGCGCCCGGTATAAACTGTATGCTGATAGAATCCGAAGCAGACCCGCTGGCCGCCTCTATTATACATTGTCCTACCACACCGTCACTGCCTTCTATGGTAAACGTAAACGACCCGTCGGTGGTGGTTAGGGGGTAAGTGTCCTGAGACATATCAGCATAGGTTATTGTCGCGGTTACGGATGTGCCGTCGGCAACAGGATGTCCGAACGCATCGGTAACATCACCCGAAATAGTCGCTGTTTCCGTACTGCCCGCTATGAGACTGCCTTTATCCGACTGCAGGTTTTCGATTGAATGAGGAGCGCCCGCTATAAACGGAATGGTTACAGAACCATGAGCGCCGGTTGCGCTGAATGTCGCAGAAACAGCCGCGTTTTCGAGAACGGTTGACGATTGAATCTGAAATGACAACATCCCTGAGCCGGTTGTGATTACGTTCACAGGCCCTGTCTGCCACGCATCACCTGCCTGCGCCCTGATTTTTCCGGCGGATACGGTACATGCAAACGTCACACCGCTACCCACAGGGTTTCCATACTGATCGGTAATGGGGGAAGGAGTAGTCACCGCCGCTATCGAGCTTCCATCAGCAATAATTGATGACGGCAGAGCCTGAAGCGAGAATGTCCCGAACGGATCATCCGCGGCAAAATATATAACCAGTGAACCGCTTTGCGATTGGTCGGCGCTCTGTGCGGTTACCGTCCCCTGCCCGACAGTGGTATTTTGTGCGGATACCTCAACTGTTATGACGCCGCCGGTAGTTGTCGCTGTCATTTGGGTAACCGGCGACCCGGCGCTGATCAGGTATCCTTTGTTAATAGATACGGTAATGAGCGTGCCATTGGCGACAGTATTGCCATAGGCATCTTTTATAGGATTGCTTCTCACCACGGTAGTTTCTGTGGTCTGCGCAATCAGGCTGTTATCTGTGGTGGTCAAGGTAAACGGTTGTCCGGGCGCACCAGGCTGAAGTGTGATACCAATACTGCCTGATGCTGTCGGTACCAGCGGAGATCCGCTTTTTGTCACGCTCGCTATCGTAATGTTTGACGTCTGAGCAACTGTGCCTGCCTGCAAATTGACATGCAGGTACCCGCTGGCATCGGGTTTTATCTCGAATTCCGGTGTCGCAGGGTTGGCATCAGTGCCAAGTATGGTAAAACCCGGTGCTGTAACAACAAAAGCATTGTGCGGACAGTTGGTGCCTGTAATCAGGTTGTTATATACATCTTTCACAGTCACGGTACTTGCTATGACAACCTGCCCGTTGCCGTCAGCTACTAAAGATGTTTTGTTTGACTGCAAAGCAATAGTACCGTGAGGATAGGTTGGCATAAATTCAATTGTGCCGTCAGGCTGGCTGTACGCGCCGCCAACCTGCGCGTGAGCTGTGCCTGAACCGACAACACTGCTGAGCACATGAAACGTGGCTCTTCCGCCCACCGTTTTCACCTGATGCCCATCGGTTAGAAAATCCTTATCGCTCTCGGTAATTGATCCGAATGTGGTGCTGACTGTCACAAATGTTCCGTCAAATACAGGCGTGCCGCCTGCAGTATAGATTATTCCTGTTTTAACTTCTACCGGCTCACCGGCAAGCCCTGTCGCCGGAGTAACGGTCATACTGAATATACCGGTAGCATTGGTAAATAGAGTAGGCTGGCCTCCGCCGAATTCGTAACTGCTGGTCACCACACTGGCATTGCCCGCTTTGTCGACAACCTGCACCTGAAAAACATAAAAGCCGTCCTGACTGACAGGGTTGATCGGGTTCGCCGCCAGCTTATTGTTCCCGTTGCTCGTATGGTAATACGGTATTTCATAAAGAACATTATAGGTAGTACCGTTCTGGAGGTTGGTGCCTGTCAGCGTAACCTGATCTCCGTTAATAGAGGTGAACGACACAGTTCCCGCCTTGACAGATGTGCCTTCCACCCATGCCTCAAAAGTTTGTCCTGCAGTAGCGAGATTAGCTCCGGTATGGCTTTTCAAAGGCGCAGTCAGTACCAGTGTCTGTCCGTTTGCGACGGCAGTACCCATAACTTTGAGAGGACGCAGTTGAGAATACGATCCATCCCCGACAGCCTGATCGCCGCTACCGAATGAGACGCCGCTTCCCTGTTGCCCTAATGTATTGATATCATTAACTGTTGCCTGGAAATTTGACAACGAGCTGACCATCGCTCCGGGAGCTGGAATAACAGCTGTAACGGTCGGGGCGTCACCGTCGATTACCAGCGTTTTTGAAGCATCCACCGTGGTGTTGCCAAACAGGTCAACGACAGTTACTTTCAATGTATATGTTCCTTGCGCCAAACCGGGAACCGATGCAAGGCTGAGTTCCCCCTTTGCATAAGAGAGTGCAGTATTTTGTTTAGCGAAGGTACCTGTATGACCGGTATTCACCACGTTGTTCGATGAGTTCAGAATCTCTATTTTGCAGGAGTTGAATGAAAAAGTAAAAAATGTAACAAAAGTAGGGTTGAAATACTGGTCATCGCATTCAACGACAATTTTGGGGTTGTTCGTCATTGAGACATATATAGTATCATTTTTCAATACAGCCGGAGTTGCGTAAACATCGTCGATTGTCGGATAGGTTGTATCTACAGTATAGATGTAATGAGTCGGGTTATATGTGCTCGTCTGGCCGGTAACGTAATCACGAACTTCATGGTACCCGTAATATATACCGTCCATATCAACTGTTGTGTTGCTTACGTTTAAAACAGTAAATGAGGCACCATCGCTTGTTGCCGGTTTAGTGAAATCTTTAAATGGTTCGCCTGAATCCCATTGCCAGTTGTTGTTTGTATCGATAAATGTATCGCCTTTATCATACAAATTCGCTCTGTTCTGGTATGCAGTACCTGCGGGAGGCACCACTACTTTCCATGCTCCAACATTATTACCGGAAGGGCCGGTTATCCAGCGTCTTACCACCATATCGCTGTTGCTCGCACCTATAGTGCCGCTCGTTGAAGTTACAAGACGCGGATCCGTGGCGGAAAATGTAGCTCTTCTGATACCTGCGTCGGTCAGCGTCGGGGCAGGAGGAACTCCGGTTTTCGTGTAAAATCTCCATGAATGGATATCCCTGCGGTTAAATGCGTTATCCTGCAAACGAAACCAGATATACACGCACTCTTTGGGATGCGTAAATGACGGAGTTTCCAGCCGCCCTTCGGTATCAATAAGGCCGTTCACGTTGTTAGAACTCCATAATACGTTCCAGTAGCTGTATTGCAGTTCGACTATACCCGACACATTCGGCCCGTCAGGGTACGGTGATGTCTGATTTGGTGTTATGCGGACAATAAATTTCGTCGGGTTCTGATAAATATGCATATAGGGATAAAACGTCACCCATCCCGATCCGTAATTTTTGCCGCCGGAAGTAATGGTTCGTGGTGTATTGTTTGTCGGCTCGCCGGTGCCGAGTTCTCCTTTTGTAAGCGCTGTCTGGTGGTTCGGATCGTAGATATAATCTATCGACATATTATAGTTGAACGAATAATCAACGGTGAAGGTATTGGTTCCGCTTTTGGTATTGCCGGCTTTATCTTTGATTGTAAGCGTCATGGTATAATTGTGCCCATCCGTGAACGAACCCTGTTTGTATCCGCCGCTGGGCACAAAATCAATCCTGTTGATACCGTTATTGGTCATTGCCCCCGGCACAGTGCCTCCTGCGGTATTGTCAACGATCTGTCCTGTCGCTGATGAGAAATCTATACCGCTGTTCAATACTGCTGACCCGGTATCTGCCACTGTACCGTACAACTCCTGCAGTTCATCGCGAACCCATCGGAAATCGCCTCGCCATGTACTGTTATTGAGCGCCGTGATGGTTGGAGCAGTAGTATCGACTTTCGTCAGCACCGGCGGTTCCGATGCCGGAGATACGCCTGCCGCATTGGTTGCCGTTGCGGTATAAGAATACGTTCCCTCACCGACAGTTATCGTTTTCTGAAAAATACCGTTAGACTGAGCGGTAACAGTCCCTACCAGCGTGGTATTATTATAAATCTTTATCGTTGCTCCGGCTTCTGAAAACCCTTCAATAAGAAGGCTTATAGAGGACTGCCCTTGTTGCCCGCCGTTGGTATACAGCGTCTCTCCCACCACAACCTGTTTACCGCCAATCTTGGAAATAACGGGAGCATTCGGCGCAGACTGTCCATAACCGGACTGCGGAGAGCACCACATCGCAAACAACAATACAGGGAGGAACCAATACAGCAAAAATGTGCGGGATGAAAACATTGTTTTTCTCCTGATCTTTGAAATTATAAATAAAAATTACGAAATATCGGGATAAATGAAACCATACTAGTTAATTATATCATATATAATGATTAATAGCAATTTGCGCACAAAAAAAAAGAAGAACAAACCTCTCTTTTTTTATCGCATAGCGAACAAGCACGCATCCAGCCAAAATCCTGAGAAATTAATCAGAACTATCGTCCCATATTATTTAATCGAAATTTAATGTTTATTATGTTACTTAAAACTGGTGCGTTATGAGTGATTTTTTCAGTATAAGGGCTTTGACAAAGGGACTATTCACTCAGTAATGCAAAAATCATCACTGTATGCCGCAGTTCAGGAAAAATCAGGGTGAAGTATTTTTCAAAACATCCTTGTAATGGACGAAAGACATATTACGATCCGCTTACACGTATATTGTTGACATATTTCATTATTTTTAAACAGCGATCAATAATTTAGCTTATAAAATTATCTCTACGCTTTTTATCTATTCAGATAAACGCCTCCACATAATAGAGATAAAGCTAATATTTATCATACAAACCGGGTACATGCGTGTTCGCCACAATTAATCACACGCCAATTTGACTAATTTTTTTTACTTTTTCGTTTATCGCCTGATCTAAAAAATATCTCGTACTTCAATATTGGTAGAGCGAATAGAAACATTACGTATATATGAAACTTAATCCGGTTATAACCAACATTCAGGAGCTAATTTATGAAATACGTTAATCCATTTTTACTGTCTATTGTGTTTTTTGGTATAATACTGTCATCAACCGCCGAAGCAATTGACAGTATTATTAAAACTGCCGAATCAGACATTATTCGTTTTGAACAGCAAGCTCAGGGGCTAACTCCGTCACGCCGATCTAATGCCCAGCGAATATTAAAATTGCTGGATATATCGCATGAACGACTGCAAACGTCTCCCAACCAGAACGATCCATCATGGCAGGAAGTAAACCAGAGATATATTAACTTAAAAAAACAAATTGAAGAGTGGCTGGCGCCAACTCAGCCCGAAGCGCAAACTACTCAGACTGCAATTCCTCAAACAGGCGGGGATATCACTCCGGCAAACGCTTCGCCGCAAACGAATGACAGCGTTCCGGAGCTTGTTTCCGGTGAACGGGTACGCGTAAAAAAACTGGCGCGTGATATTGAGAGCGTTACAGGCGGGCTGACTGCCACAGGGCCATCACCATTGCAAGACCCCGATAATGTTACTGCGTATCAGAATCAACTTCAGCAATTCGGGGACGCATTAACGCGCTATCCGCAAACGGACGACCCCGATGTGAAAACCGCAAGAACAGCGTATGAATCGTTCTCTCAAAAGCTGACATCAGAATATAATAGAGCTCAGGAACAACTTGCTATGCTGGGAAATGTACAGGAACGATTAGCGGTAATGGAAGACAATAGCCGCAAGTATGCTGTTCCCATGCCGCTCGCGATTCCATTTAGCGAAAGTGAAACGCAGGCATGGATCGAAGCCGCCAGTAATGCCCGTACCGTTGCGGAGCATAACCTGAAAGAGCTTGCCGTTATTGCACCGATTGCCTATTTGCCGAATAATCCGGGTACGCCTCAAACAGGGTCACCGTATGATGCCAATGACGTCATACGCCTGCAACGGAATGCGTCAGATACACTCCAGAAACTGGAAAATGCCTATTCGACTATGGCAGAACAAATTAAAAATAGATTGGCTCAGATCGGGCAGGAACTTAAAATGCGCTATCAGGATGATCCGGCTGGTGAGAAACAATGGCTGTTTATCAGTGAAGGCTCTGAAGAAGAAGCTTTTAAATGGTACGATGAAAATATCGCAATAGCGCAATCCTCGGTTTTCCTCGAAACAGCGTTGGGACGTGATCCTCAGGAAGCTCAGGCAATGATAGAAACCATTGAACAGGCGAAAATAGATTTTATCAAAAAACGGGATACCGCTCTTGAAACATCTATATTGCCAGAACC
Organism: Candidatus Auribacter fodinae; assembly: GCA_003599815.1. Lineage (GTDB taxonomy): Bacteria > Auribacterota > Auribacteria > Auribacterales > Auribacteraceae > Auribacter > Auribacter fodinae. Next base: position 620 of record QZJZ01000095.1, on the reverse strand, counting down.
GAAATCCAACGATAAACAAAGATTGGAAATTGCCAAAGAAATAATTGAAAACCCAAAATATAAATTCGGCGAGTACGGTAAAATTGTTTTAACTTCCAGCGAAATTGTAGAGCGAGAACGACAAGACAGCGAAATTAAAATTGATGATGCCGAGTTGAGTTCCGGAGGTGATATAAAAATGTCCGGTACCGAAACAACATGGACATATAAATGGCAGGAATTCAAGTTTGCAGTGCCTCTTAAAGAAACGGATAGCGATACATGGTACATTTGGTGGATTACCGCGAAAAACTTTTCTTCCGGCGGATCACGTACGCCTCTGAACCAATGGATATCAGGGGAAGCAGTCAAAGGCAACCGTATACTTAAAAAGAATATACGTTAGTCAAGCTGAAATACGTCGGCACGTTAGGGTAAAAAAACTTTTAATGAAGGGGTTATGCAAAAGATAATTAGATATCTTTTTCTAAGGCGGAACCGCATTGAGGTTCCGCCTTAGTCATAAAATTTTATTCCTGCAAGGAACGCTGGGGTGCGGAGTAAGGACGCTGTGCAGTCCAGAACGTACAGGGAGTGTCAGCATGAGTTTTTATCAGCACCGACTCACCCGGCTTTAATGT
>QZJZ01000009.1 GCA_003599815.1 Candidatus Auribacter fodinae | reverse complement strand
TAGCGACGTGGTGATCTCAAAATGAATAGAGCTGAGATTGCCACAGCCCCTTTGGGGCTTCGCAATGACATTCTCTTGTGACTTTTTCATCGCTCTCAACATTTAGTCTAAATATTTCGTACAACAAAACGTATTACCAGAATCAGCGCCATGCTAAACCCCATGGCGGATACGATAGCGATGCCGAGTGGCAAATTGAATATCAGTCCGCAGGCACTGCCTGTCAATGACATCACAATCGAATACACGGCAGTTGCAAGGAATATCTTTTTCAAACCGGCTTTTAGAAGATGGACGCAGAGCGCGGGAAATAACAGTCCGCCAAAGGTAAACAGGACACCAGCCAAGTTGGCGGTAACAGCTATAATTACCGATATCAGCACGAAAAACACAATTTCTTCCCACAGGTTTCCTTTGTGTCCTTCCTGTTCGTGTACTGCGAGGCGGATCCATTTCGATTTCATCAGAGACAGCACACCGGAAAATACAGGGAATATCACCAGAATGGCAATCAGCCCTGATGTTTTCATATACAGCAAACTGCCGCCAAGGAGATTGTTTATCCCCCAGTGCACTGTCGGAAACAGGACAAGCGCCAGCAAGGTCAGGCTGGCGGCGAGCACGTACAGGCAGGCGGTTATGTTGTCTTTGTGCAGTACATTATCCTTAAATGGTATATTGATGACGCCCACCCCGCCCATGATTGCGGCAAATCCGGTGACAAACGGGGGTATCCCGCTGATATGTCCTATCAGAGCGCCGAAACTGGCCGCCTGGCATAACGCTATGCCGGCGTAAACCATCCGTCTCCAGACCATAAACAGCCCTATCCATCCGAGCATGATTGATAACAGCGCCGCGCTCGTCACGGCAGGAAGAAAAAGCATTATATTTTCCATTGCCCATCCATTCTTTAAAATACGATTGTCTGTCCGTTAATCTGCCGTACTCCTACGTCCGTATCAAATATCCTGCTGAGGGACTGTTCTAGTTCAGCGGAATTGCCGTGCCGTATTTCATGCAGGCTCGAATCGTTCAGGTAAAAAATACGGTCAACATGATTTATCACCGAATTGATCGAATGGCTGATGATAAACATAGTTATCTGATTATTTATGCAGAAGTCATCCACGAGATGCAGGAGTCCTTTTTCTCCTTTTATATCAAGGTTGTCTGTCGGTTCGTCGAGTATCAGGCAGTCCGGGCAGGGCAAAATCGACCGCAATAGCAGTGCGCGTTGTTTCTGCCCGCCGGATAAACTGGCAAACGGTTTATCCATCATTCTGCTTAGAGCGAGTTTTTCGCTCCACAGATCGAACAGCGCAGAATTATATTGTGCGCCTGTATCAAGCGTCACGTACTCGTATACGGTTAGCGGTACGAGGATATCGACCACTTTTCTCTGCGGAGCGTACCCGAACGTCAGGCAGGGGGCTGTATAAACAGCCCCCTGAAAGTGGGTGTGCAATGACATTATCGTCCTGACAAGGGTCGTCTTACCAGACCCGTTCGGTCCGATGAGCCCGATTTTTTCACCCCTTCTGACCGAAAATGATACGTTACGCAGAACCGGCGTACTGGAAAAATAAATATCAACGCCGTTAAATTCTATGAATCGTTCATTCGTGTTCATTTCGCGGCTTCGGTTGTGATTTGATCCACCAGTTTTTCAATATGGCGCAGTAATTCACCCTCTCCCTGAAGATACAGGGGCATACGTACTACTTTTATGGTTGTCCCATCCACCAGTTTTTTTATGGGACGGTTCGAATAATACGGTTCAGCGATAACCATTTCTACATGTTCTGTTGCAATAATCCCTTTGAGATCGCTGATATGCCCGGGCGTAGGCGGTACGCCGGGTTTCGGTTCTATACTGCCCGCTATCACCATCCCGCATTCCCTGCAGAAATAGTCCCACGACTCATGAAACTGAATGATTTTCATTCCCTGTACAGAGGACATCTTTTCGCGCAGGGCGCTGAACGTTTTTTTCGTATCGTCGATAAACGCTTGTTTTCGTTCCGAGATTGTCCCTGCCTGATCCGGCAACAGGACAGTCAGCCCCCGTGCGATATTTTCCGCGGCGATAATCAGGTTATCTTCATCCAGCCAGTAATGAGGGTTTCCGTATTCATGCACGTGCCCCATGGATCCGTCGATGCGTCCGTCGGGAACATTCATCGGCTTGACTCCTGCCGACGGATCGATGAACCCGGGCTTGCCGATCTGAATTTTGGGGTTCCTGCTGGCGTTGAGCAGGGGATATACCCACTCGTCAGCGTCAAGCCCCGCGACAATCAGCATATCCGCTTTATTTACCCATACCACATGGAACGGTCGGGGCTCAAAAAAATGGAGGTCGACATTACCCGTATAAATGATTTTCAGCTCGATCAGGTCGCCTGCGATAGAGCGAGTGATCGACGCCATATCAGCCGTTGTAGCTACAACCAACGGTTTTGCATGAGCGGCCGCCGCGATGGAACTAATCAGCGTAACCAGTAATAATATTTTTTTCATAGTCCCCCCCTTATTCCGCTATGCCGTGCCCGTGCGGGCCGAGTCCCCACACAAGCTGAAACCAGATGGTGTTTTCAGGTTCCTGATGCCCGTCCTCAAGCCCCGCGTAGTCCCTGTAACGGTATTCCATTCTGGCGTAAAGGTTATGGTTGAAAAAGTATGTCAGGAAGTACGAGTTCGCCCACTGGTAGTACCTCTCATGTTCGTTGTATTCCGCGTAGTCCCAGCGTGTTCCTACTCGCCAGTATTTATTGATGGAATACTCCAGCATTGAGTACATGCCGTTGGCTATATAGTCGTATATTTCCGGTGCATGAGCTTCTTCCTCTTCTTCCTCGTCGTGATGATGGGCTTCGTGCAAGCGTTCCGCCTCAACATCGGCAAGAATGTATTCCGTCTGCCATTTGATCCAGTTGTATTTGTTGGGGAACCGGTACCGGGTGGTGAAATCGAACCCGTGCAGGACAGTCATCGGATGCTCGTCCCACGCGGCGCTGTACCCGAACCCGATATCGGCGTTATCGCCCACAGGGACGTTCCAGTATGACCGGGCGGTAAATACTATATCACCCCAGTTCACAGGCTCGTTTTCCAGCGCGCCGTGAATATGTTCCTCATCTTCGCTATGATCGTGCGAATGAGCGAGAGACCGTCCGTTCCATACGCCGAATTTGGTTTCCCAGTACACATCGAGCGGGTTGGGCACAAGAATACTTCCCTGAATGCCGTCGTCGTACCATGGATGATCCCCGAACAGATTTTCAAGAACCAGCGGCGTATCTGAAAACGCCCATTCGTGCGGGTGCTGAGGGTTGATAAGCCCGAAATCAATCAGTTTGCGCCCGATGAGCACCTGTGAGTTAAAAGGCAGGGCAAGAAACGAGATATAGGCTTCCTCAAGATCAGTTTCAGTGTTGGTATCGGATTCGCCGGAATACTCGTTTTCTACAGCGACGGTGGCATCGCCTCGGATATTCGGATAAATCATGCCGCTCATGGTCAGTTCCGCTTCGCCGACAGTCAGTTTATGGCGGTTGTCGTCAGACACATCATCATTGAACCGCTGTTTTACATTGGCAATAACGCTGATGTCAGGGTTCATGATCGCGGATGTATGCGAATAGGTGGTTTGTGAATTCGCCTGCGCCTTGTACGATGAGCGGGGCAGGGCGGATACCGACGATTCCGACAGTTTGAATTCCAGCTCCGTGATTTTTGCTGTGTAGTGCTGTTTCATGGCGGCGAACTCTTTTTTCAGTTCGTCTATTTCGTTCCGCATTTCCTGCATTTCATCGTCTTTCGTCGCGTATGCGGGAACGATACACATGAATAAAAATATGAATGTGCAGAATATAACCCTCACAATGGACTCCTTATATAACTATTTTGGTACAGGTAAATATCTATAAAACAGTTATAAAGTCAGGAGGGCTTCTGCTCCGGTCGGTTTCTGATTCAATAAGATTGTACAGTATTGCGCTGTCAGAAGACAGGCAGGAATTGTTCACCAGCGGACAGATGGAATCTACGGAAATGTCATGCGCGTCAGTTTCTTCAACACCATTGGCGAAATGAAAACAGACAGGGCACTTTGCGTTTTCGTGATGGCTGTCGTGAACTGACAGGTGCAGCCACCCGAAAAGGAAAACGCATGTTACCAGTAAAAAGGTTAATTTGCGTGCATCTCGCCGCATAAAAACGCGCTCCGCATATAAAGGTGTACCTTTAATGCTATAAGCTTAGCGGCAATGCGTCAATAAGAAATTTAGATATCTACGATGTGCTGTTTTACCGTTTCCATCTTTTCAGGAGAAAAAAACATCCCGATGACAACAGCAACATCGTTGCCGGTTCAGGAACAGCAGGAATAACAGGGTCTGACTCAAATAGAATCACACCCGGCCCGTTAAACAGGGAACTCGTTATTGTACCGACTAGAGCGCCGGACGCATTAAACTTCGCTATATAATTATTCGTACGGTCGGCAACATACAATATGCCGGCCTCGTCAAGTCCGATGCCGAGGGGGTCTGATAATCCTGCTGTGAATGTTTTGAGAACGGATTTATTATCGTCATATTTGATAACCTCCAGTGCAGACCTGTCGGAAACATAGAGGTTATTTTCGTCGTCAAACATCAGGAAGCCGGGACGGCTCAAGCCGGACAAATATACTTCAACAAAATTACCGTCGGAATCAAACTTCAGGACATTCCCGCCCAGCCCATTTGCTATCAAAAAATTGCCCGAGGAATCACGTACCATGCCTACCGGTTCCACAAGGCCGCTGCCGCTGATAAATGGGGTTGAGGTTCCGTCAGGGCTGACCCGTGCAATACCGGGGAGGCCCGGCTGGCTGACATACAGATAACCTGATGCATCGAATACCATATCGTGCGGCGGCCTGAACCCGCTGGCGTATGTTTGCCCTATACCTGTGTCAATATCGAACTCAACAATACTGCCGCTGAACCCGTTGGAAACAAACAGAGACTCACGGTCATCGCTGAACATCAGACTGATCGGGCCGCTTACCAATCCGTCTTCAGCAAAAATGCTCACATTATTGGTTTCAGTGTCTACCTTGAGCACTCTATTATCAAATCTGTTGGTCACATAGAATGAAGATGCGAAACAACTATTTGATATTAAAAAAAACGAGCATAAAAACAGTATTGTTCGTTTCACTTTAAATCCCCCTGTGGTATGAAATTTTATTTATGAATGCTTATATATCAGTATATCACATGTGGACTTATATTGCAAACAGGGAGCCGTTTTTTTGCAGAATGCATGAGGAAAAAGAAAAGGGAAGCTTTAAACTTCCCTTTTGCCAAAACATATATGATGAATTGCTTCCGGCTTAGCCGTTAAATCCTGCGTATGTTTTGTCGTAATGTGTACTGTGATAAAAAGTACACTGCATACAATTGGACAGTTTACTTGAAAACCCCCCCTGTATCTCTCCTCCGCACAAAGTTCCTTTTACCCGCGCGCAGTGTTTTCCATGATCCGGGTACACAGGGCATACCCCCAGTTCTTTCTCCTTCGCGCCGCCTTTTTCACGCCCGCATTTTTTGAATTCCCAACAGTTCATAGTATTATCCTCCCGCATGCGATTATGGAATTCCTATAATTAATATAGGAAAATGCTTTTAATGTATCGGCAAGGCATTGCAATAACTTTACAATGCACTAGAGAAAATTTTGTTTAGTTCTGCCTGTATAAGCCTGAGCATTCACAGTTGAATTTGTGTATGCCTTTATGATAGGCTTGAGGCAGTATAATTCCTGACACTATTGGAGAAATGAAATGATACACCTGAAACAGGCGAAATGGATTGTTTCCATTGCTCTTATACTCGGATTACTGGTGATAATCGGAATCAGTTTTGCGCCGTGCTGGCGGCCTGACGGAACCAGAAACCTGTATGTTTACCTTGCCGATGCTTTTCTGCATGGGCGGCTATGGGTTCCTTTCCAGAACCAGTGGGACATCGCGCGGTATGAAGGGCGCATGTATGTGGTATTCCCTCCGTTTCCTGCCGTACTGCTTATGCCGTATGTGGCTGTACTGGGTATACATGCCGCCGGCACCCAGATACCTGCTCTGCTGATATCAGTCCTGAACGTGTATCTTTTTGTGAGACTGTTTCGCAGGCTGTGCGGCAAAATCGATACAATATGGCTTACCCTCGCTTTTTTTGCGGGAACAGGGTACTGGTGTTGTATGACATGGAGCGACGGAGTATGGTATTTCGCCCATATTATCGCGACAATGTCTCTTCTTCTGCTTCTGAACGAATTGTTCGGAAAAGCGCGGGGATACCTTGCTGGCATATTTTTCTGTATGGCATTCCTGTCGCGCCAGCTCACCATATATTATCTTGTATTTGCCCTGTTCATGATTTGGCGAGCGCACAAAGATAACCCGCGTCCGTATATTCATTTAATACAGTTTTTGGCGATCAGCGGGCTGTGTGTGGGGGTGTATATGGTCTACAACCATGTGCGGTTCGGCAACCCGTTTGATACCGGCTACCGTTATATCCTGATGCATGAATTCGGCACACTGCGTTTTAAAAAGTACGGGTTGTTCAATGCCTATTATATCCCGTATAACTTCTATTCCTATTTTATCAAAGGGTTCAATATTGTGTTTAAAGAAGGGTTGAGGATGAAGCCCCTTCATATGGATTTCCATGGCACGTCGCTATTTGCGGCGAGCCCTTTTGTATTGGCGGCATTTCGTTCAAAACTCGAACAGCCGATGCGTACGGTGATCTGGATAACTGCCGGACTGATTGCGGCGCATTCGCTTTTTTATTTTAACAACGGGTTCCGGCAGATAAACTGCGTCAGGTTCTCGCTCGATTACCTGCCGCTGGTGATGGTGCTGGTTGCCGGATCTGTCAAATCCATACCTGCTGTTGTCTGGCGGGGTGCTATTGTTGTCGCGATTATTCTCAATATCATAGCCTTGTTTGTGGTTCCCGTTATTTTTTAGCGCAGTTCTCATTCTTTAACGTTTCGGGTCGGCAAAGTGTAGGGCTGTTTTATCGGTTTGCCCTTAATTCCATGCTCTGCCGCAACGAGAAACGGCGATACTTGAATAAAAAGCTTTAACACTTTAAAGATAAGGCTGTTATAAAATTTTATGATGTGTTATACTATCACTTCTTTTATCAATAATAATCATAGCTAATATAATTATGACCAAGGTGGAGTGCAATGAAAAAGAGGATTGCGGTACTTGAAGGCGACGGAATAGGCCCTGAAATTGTGCGCGAAGGATTAAAAGTACTGAAAGTGATGGAAACAAAGTACGGGCATGAGTTTTTTCTGGAATTCGCATCATTCGGAGCGGGCGCGTATTTTGCTCATGGCGATGCATTTCCGAAAGAGACAAAGGCCGCTTGCGACCGTGCGGATGCCATAATCAAAGGGCCCGTAGGCCTGCCGGTTGACCAGATGAGCAAAATACCTCAGCACAAACGTCCTGAGATCGCGGCAATTCTTCCTCTGCGCAAACGGTATGATACGTTTCTTAATTACCGTCCTGTCAGATTACCGAAAGAACTGGCTTCGTTTTCGCCGCTCAAGCCTGAAATAATCGGTGAAGGCGTGGACATCATGATGATACGAGAACTTGTGGGCGGTATCTATTTCGGGCAGAAGGTGGAAAGCCCTGCCACTAAAATGATGTATTCCATTGACGAATGCAAATACACTGACGAGGAAGTACGGCGTGTCGCTCATGCGGCTTTCAGAGAAGCGCGCCGCCGCAAAGCTCTTCTGACCAATGTTCATAAAGCGAATGTGCTTGCTACAGGGCGGTTCTGGGAGTTCGTTGTCGAGAATGTGGCGAAAGAGTACCCTGACGTGGAGTACCGATCCATTCTGGTAGATAACGCCGCGTTTCAGCTGGTCAAAAATCCTACTCAGTTTAACGGTGTCATGCTTCTCGAAAATATGCAGGGAGATATCCTGACCGATCAGGCAGGCGGTATTCTTGGCTCGCTGGGGCTGATGCCTTCAGCATGCATGGGACTGAAAAAAGGATACGTCGAACCTGCTCACGGATCGGCTCCTGATATCGCCAACCAGAACAAGGCGAATCCGTATTCGATGATCGGGAGCATTGCGTTTCTTTTCGATGAGTGTTTTGACCTGAAAAAAGAAGCATCGGAGATATGGTCGGCGATGTTTGAGGTGTTCGGCAACGGGTACCGTACTGTTGAACTTGCAGGTAAAGACACCCCAAAAAACCGCATATTATCCACTTCCGAATTTGGCGATATGGTGGTAGCGATCCTTACCCGTTAAGGACAGATAATACTGAAAACAGGGATACCTCAAGGTGTCCACGCGGCATAATAATGATGTCAATCGCGAAACGAACGCAGTCGGTAAAGCAATTTACTTCGCTGTAATTTTCCATTTTATTTTGAAAAAGAAGACCGGATAATGGAATCCATTACAGAAAGGTTCGCTTCCCAGCTGTAATGCTTTTTCAGCATTTTTAAGGCTGACGACGCGATCTCCGATCGTTTCTCAGGATTATTCAGCAGGCCGACAACGGCTTGTGCGAACCGCTTCGGGTCGTCTTCGACAATAATATCTCTGCCCGGCTCAAACGCGAGCCCCTCGTGTGCCTGTGATGTGGTGACAACCGCCTGTCCCATCGCCGCCGCCTCAAGAATTTTATTCTGAATACCCCGCGCCATGCGCAACGGGGTGACCGCAAGCTGGGCGTATTTTATGTACGGCCTGATATCAGTCACACCGCCCGTTACCACAACGTGATCACTGGCAAGCGCTTTCACTTTGTCAGTAGGGTTGCGCCCCACAATATAAAATTTCAGGTCAGGATCTGTTTTATGAATATGCGGCAGGATTTCCTCACAGAAAAAGACAACACCGTCCTCGTTGGGGAAATAATCCATCGCTCCGGTAAACTCAACGTAACGTTCTGATTGCAGTTTCGGATCCGCCGGCGTCTTTGCCGGGTCGAAAAAAACGGTGTCTATGCCGTTTGGCACGGAATGGACCGTTTGGTTACCGCCGAAAAACTCGACTTCTTTTTCCGTGACCAGAAAACTCGCTTTTACCCGTTCAGCGATAGCGTGTTCGAGACGAGCGAGCTTTTGCCCTTCGATTTTGAAAACGATATTTTTCGGAAACGGGGCGTGTTTCGCATACTGCATCCATTTATCGGAATCGATGTCCACAAAATCGATCACTGCGGGAACATTTTTAACGCGCCGCACATATTTATCCATGGACGAACAATATATAAAGATCAGGTCATACGTATTTTCAGCGATCAGGCGGTTCACGGCTTTTTGTAATCGGGTATCGTAAAAATAGATTTCCGTACAGCTCACTTTCGGATTCAGCAACGAGCTGAGGCTGAGCGCTTTTTTTAGTACGGCATTGATTTTCACCACCTCAAGTCGTCTGCACATTTTTGAGAGAGGTTCTATATACTTTTCGTCAGCGGGGTCGTCCAGCAGACAGCACACGTCAACAGTATGATGCGCGGCAAAATATTTTATCTCGTTGTACGCCCTGATTTTATCGCCTTTATCCGGCGGGTACGGAATCCTGTGCGCGAGAAACAGTATGTTCATGGCAAACTCCTTGACACCATCGGCCCGATACAATTTGCCAGCCAGACAGGTATCTTCTGCCATGTGCCGATCAGCAGGCGGTATTTCGGGTTCTGCGGGTTGATTTCCGGCAGTGTCTCACCGTCAGCAAGCCAGTACTGCCAGTGGAGTGTCTGCGGTTCAGATCCCCATTGTTCTTTGAATTTGTACGTTCCCGCATCGACTGACGATCGCCCGAAATCAAAATATTTGTATCCCTTCGAGCAGGCGTATTCCAGTACGCTCCAGTAAAGAAACATATTCGGGCTGAGCCGGTTATATTTACGCAAAGACGATGCCGACGGTATTTCCATATACCCTTTGTAGCCGTGCAGGAATCCGGCGGCGGCTGGATTCCCCTCAAAATAAACTACACAGATAAAAGCCTGATCCGGAAACGAGGACAGGACGTTATGAAAAATTTTCTTTGTCCAGACAGGTGTGCCGAGGTCACGCATATTTACGCAAAATACCCGGTAAAAGTCGTCCAGCAAATCCAGCGAACCGATTTTTACGGTCATCCCTTCTTTCTGAGCGCGTTTTATCTGACTGCGCAGTTTGGATTTAAACCCCTCCCATAACTCTTCCGGCGTGGAAGGCAACGGCATGACCATACGGACTTTATGTGTCTTGGTCGGCAGGTCTGGCATGATGTTTCCGACATGGCGAAGCTCAATGTGGCGCGCTCCGGTTTCCAGAGCGATTGACTCGGCTTTGTCGAGCAGAGCCTGCGCGGCGTGCTGGTCTTTTGCGAGAATACCGCCGTAATTATAAAATGGAATCGAGGTTAAAAACGTGCCGAACAGCTTGCTTTTCGATAAAAACAGCGGAAGCACGCCGGCTATGGAACCCTTATCATCAACAGCGTAAATATAATACGGCATGATGCCGAACGCCGCCTGAATCACATCCCGCCACTGCGCCTGATGGTAACAACAGCTTTCCGCATGGCTTGACGCAAAAGCGTTCCAAGCCTCCGATGTTACAGCTTTTGGTTCGCCCAGAAGTCCGGTTTTATACATGTATATCAATTCCATATTCTTTTTTTAAAATTTCGGAAACAATCTCGACTTTATTTTCCCACGATTCGTGTTCAACCGCTTTCATGCGCAATTTCCGTTTTTCCAGCGTGTCGTTTTTTAACGCGGTTCCCACTTTTTCTATATAATCATTTTCATTATCGGCGATATAGAGAATATCCGAAAATTTTTCCACATCAGGAACTCTCACACATACTACAGGAAACCCGATGGAAAGGTATTCCTTGATTTTCAACGGCGCGCTCTGCTGTTTTTCCTCGTCCAGCACGTACGGAAGCAGTCCCACATCGAACCGCGCGGCATACTTCGGCAGTTCGCTAAATGGCACAGACCCGATCAGGCGAATGTTCGGTTCAGCTTCCAGCGCAGACACATCGCGCGCCTGTTTTCCGACCAGAACCACAGTTGCGTCAGGGTACGCCCGGGCGACTTTTATTATAAGGTCAAAATCAATCTTTTCGTACAGCAGTCCGAAGAAACCGATTATCGGCGTTTTGATATCTTTTATTTTTTCAGGAACATCTGACCTGTCAAAATCCTGAAAATGGCGTATGTTCACCCCGTGTGAAAAGAGGAAGCTTTTCTCGTTGTGGCGTTTACAACGATTGACAAGCGCCTGCGACGATCCGAGCGCGAGATGCGCTTTTTCAAGAAGCTTCTTTTCCTGCGCCTGAATAAGAGCAGTGTTGCCGCCGGGCCAGTGCGAGAAATCATCCACGCAGTTATAAATGATGAGTTTTTCGCCAAGATGCCCCACGATTTTATCTACGTTCGGCACGGTTACCCATGTGATGACATCCTTCATGCCGAGCAGGCGTTTAAAAAAGCAGATACCGCTTACCACAGAAACTGTATTGAGCACATCAACTGCACGGTTATCCTGAAACGGGAGCATAAAGGGAGAATAGGCGCACAGGTTCTCGTTGTGGCGTTTGAGCGGGAGAAACCATGACTTTATTTTTTCCAGAGACCGGCTCATGTCGTAGCCCTGCGACAGGGTAGGTACACGCATCCCGACAGTATTCACCCAGAGTACCTTATGCCGCTGTGAAATCACTGAGAAAATATGCTGACAGCTTGACGGGTGGCGTCCCCAGTCATCGGAAAAAACGATAAAATCCATTTATTTCCCTTTATGGTTGCTGATAAGCGAGTTCATTTCATGTTTGAGCAGTTCCGCTGTTTTCATCCATGTTTTCGATTCGGCAAACGCCTTGATTTTAGCGGAATCCCACTTTTTCGTGAGTGCTGACCTCAGCCCTTCGGCGATGTTATTTTTATCGCGCTCAACTATCAGCCCGACGTCTTTGTTGTCGCCGAAAATTTCCGGGATGCCCCACACATTGGTGCCCACAACAGGGACGGCGCAGGCGAGAGCTTCGAGTATCACGTTGGGCCAGCCTTCGTGCGAACTGGCAAGACAGAACACATCAGCGCAGTTGTAATAATCGTTCAGTTCCTCATTTCTGACAGTATCGATAAAAATCACCTGTCCGTCAAGGTTCAGGCGTTGTATCTGTTCCACAAGTTCATCTTTAACATACCGTTCGCCGCCGCGTCCACCGATAATTATCACCTTCGTATCAGTGATATTATACTTTTCACGCAAGATGCTTAGTGCGTCTATGACCAGGTCAAAGCCTTTGCGTTCAATAAGATAACCGATGGAAAGAATATACCGTAAATCAGGGTCGAGCCCCACTTTTTGGCGTGCTTTTTTCTTGTCTACGGGATAAAAAAGATCGGTTTCCACGCCGTTTGAGGCAACCACAATTTTATTGATATCTACACCCAAATCTCCCGCTTCAAGCCGGAGAGCGTTGCACACGGAAAACACCCTGTCAGCTTTGTCCAGAGCGTACAGCACCTGCTTTTTGCGTACCGGATACCGGGGCAGATAGTTCACGTCGTGCCCTCGTAATGTTATAGTGACAGGGACGTTGAATATTTTGCCCAGCCAGATGGCGGCGAATCCTTCGGGGTAGGCGAGGTGCGCGTCGATCAGGTCGAATTTCAGCCCTTTGCGGCGGTGGCGAAGTATAAAAAAGAACATGGTTATAAAGAGAAACACACCGTCGAGCGGTTTCAGTATCAGTGGGAACGACAGGAACCTTGGCAGGTACAGTGGCGTACGCTCGTTGACCTGTTCCCTGTGCGGGATTTCGCGCCTGACGCGGTACCTGCTCGTCAGCGAGATAAACGGGAAATACGGGCGCGGCGACACGACTGTCAGGTTGACGATACGCGACAGGGCGTCGAGCCGTCGTTTAACGAATATGCCGAAAATGGGTTCCGCTTTTGACGGGAACATTGTCGATATGGAGAGAATGTTCATTGCGTTGCCTCTGTTGTGGTCATGAATCGTTGTAAGTGAGAATAGTACCACATTTATATCGGCAAGTAGAATAATAAATCTTCCCTTTTTGTGGAGGAGGGGGAACTATTCACTTACTAAGTAATAGTTCCTGTAATTTTTAATGATGTACACAAAAGCAGTGTTATATATAATTTGAGAGCGATGAAAAAGTCACAAGAGAATGTCAT
>QZJZ01000002.1 GCA_003599815.1 Candidatus Auribacter fodinae | reverse complement strand
CATAGGCTACCTCCTGTTGTTTATAGTCCGATCCGGCCATTTCAATTTAACATTGAATGGGCTTCACAGAGGTAGCCTTTTCATATTATCAATCTCCTCTCTACTCATTTTGAGATCACCACGTCGCTAACGCTTCTCGTGATGACATTTTAAAAGAGCAATTAAGAAACTTTTTCAGCACGCCCAACTTATGTTTGCGTTATACCTTTATAAAAAATAATTCTCATAGTTATACTATTTTGACACGAGACATTAACGAAAAGATCAAAAAACCTTCACTTAAGATTGAGCTTATTTAATTCATTATCCTGCCATAGCGCCAATCAATATTTTTTAATCCTTACAATACTGTCAATAAATTACCGAATAATTGCCTCTTATGATCAGAACAATACAACCAGAGGCTCTTCAGAGCTGTCCGATATGTCTATGATTTCATCAATTAAGGATAATTAATTAGATATTTTACTCTGAGGGAAAAAGTTCCATCACCGTTTGCCGTACTTCGTTAAGCCATTTTTTTCGTTGAGCTTCGGAACTTGTGACAATGATGTTAAACATTTTTCGATGGAAGTTATGTACTCCGCATAACCCGAAAATACAGTTTTTCCAGATAGTTTCCAACGGATCGCAGAACACATCTCTTTCTCTGAGAGTTTCAGTGTTCGATGTATTGAACACCAGAGCGGTTTTTACTTTGAGTAAGCCGCAGGGTACACCTTCTCCATCATCGCCTTCCAGAAACTCGTATGCCACGCCCGGACGGATTACCCGGTCGACCCATCCTTTCAGGATAGCCGGCGGCTGTCCCCACCAGTTGGGATGAATGATGATGATCCCGTCAGCTTCCGCAATCTCTGTGCAGTGATTCTCTATTGCGGATGGCAGATCGGCATCGCGCGGTATTTCTCCTGCAGGCAACAGCGGATTGAAGTTTTCCTGATACAGGTCGTGAAAAAACACCTCATGCTTAGCCTGCCGAAGTGTCTCAACAGCAGTCGATGCAATAGCATGGTTAAAGCTCGATGTATCAGGGTGAGCCAGTATCACAGATATTTTCATGGGGTTTCCTTATTATTCTGTTTCTCTATTTGTCCGAAGCAGTTTTTCCAATATAGAAACAAATCTGATCTAAAATTAGTATCACCTGAAGTGCCCTTGGTTTTGTGTACTGATCTTCTCTTGCAACACCATGACTAGCAGTATGCCTCGACAAATCAACCTTTCCAGTTTCAATATCAAATTTCACAAAAAAAACTTTCTCCAAATACTCCCAAAAAGGTTTAGGAAAAAACAAAGAATAATCATGCGCACTTTTTTCCAACCCTTTTGCAATAATATGAGGTATAAAATCCTTAGAGAAAACATTATTTCTTCGACCCGTTTCTTTTCCATATACCTCTCTTAATACACCTTCAATTTCTGTGCAAAGATTCTTGATACAATTGATATTCCCTTCTATGGAATCTTGCAAATATGCCGATATTCCAGCTTGAATAAGTGTTTTCTTGGAAGCAAAAATTTCACTATCCCACCATTTATCGGTAATTTTTTCTATTCTATTTTTGTCAAATTTATTAACTAATTCACGGATTCTTTCTTCAATCGAAAACCTACTTTGATATATACGAATTAACTCTTCATATTCTTTTCCAATCGTATCAATAAAAGGGAACCAACCATCCTTTAACATTTCTTCAAATACTGATTCACTCTCAAAAACTTTATAGATATTATAAAACAATAAATACCTATATAACGATCCCAGCGAAAGCATCATTTCTTCAACATTAAATTTTTCACCTTTTACCAAACCGCGTTGATCAGTGACGTCTTTTCTTGGAGCTAAATCAAAATACAACCCAAAACGCCATCCAACTTTAAAGCAACAAATCACTTTATCAGTTTCAAGGAACTCTATACCATCAAATCTCAATTTCCTAATATTCGCTATATCAGATTTCATGAGAAGCGAACCCTTTTCGAATGCCCTCTTTGCAATTATTTCGATAGAAACAGGAAAATCGTTTACGTATACATCAGCACTTAAATCATCATGAATAATTACTAAGAATCGATATACCTGATCTGTTAAAACTTTAAATCTATTCAAATATATCTTTGAAAGTTCATCAATATATCTATAAAAATCTGGATTGTCAGAGGTCATAATCGCTCGATATAAAATTTTTACAGATTCTCCAGCTTTAGCATTACTGATAGAAAATCCAACAAAATCTTCAATTTTATCAAAATGAAATTGCATATAAACCTCAAACAAAAGGGTTCGCACTTTTTTGTATCATTTTTCTCCATTATACACATCCCGCTCATACCGTACAACAGATTCATCTTTCGCCCGACTCGTACCCACCCCATCCAAAAGGGGGCTTTACTTGGATATGCCAATCGTGTAATATGATTGCCATATTCACCAGCCACCATAAAAATGGAGCGAACTATGGCTCGTATTCATCAAGACGAAAAAAAACAGCTTATCATAGATACTTACACCCAAAACGCAGAGCACAGAGAGACATATCTGCGCAAAAACCGTTACTATCACAACGAACTCAAACGGTTTTACAAATTCAACATTCCGCCCGGCTCATCTGTGCTGGAAATCGGATGCGGCACAGGACAACTTCTCGCCGCGCTGAAACCATCGCACGGTGTGGGCATAGATATCTGCAAAGCGATGATCGATAAGGCGAAAACGCAATACCCTGACTTGACTTTCAAAGTCGGTGACGCCGAAGACCTGAAAATAAAAGAAAAGTTTGATTACGTAATACTCTCCGACCTGATCGGTAACCTGCTCGATGTCCAGCACGCGTTCACGGAACTGCACAAAGTGTGCAGGCCTGATACGAGGATACTCATCAATTATTATAATTTTCTCTGGGAACCTGTCCTGAAACTGGGCGAAAAAATGTCGCTGAAAATGCCGGAACCGTACCAGAACTGGCTTCCGCTCGCAGACCTTCGCAATTTTTTGTATCTCAGCGACTTTGAAGTTATCAAAGAAAACTACAAGATGATTTTTCCTGTATATATACCGCTTTTATCAACTTTCCTGAACAGGCTGGTCGGGCTGATTCCGATCATAAAAAAATTGTCGCTTGTAGAAACGGTCATCGCCCGCCCGTCAGGGAAGCCGGCATACGCGCCGCAGGAAAAAGAAGGGTACTCCTGCTCGGTGATTATCCCCTGCCGCAACGAAAAAGGGAACATCGAGAACGCCATCAAACGTACGCCCGAACTAGGCATATGGACGGAAATCATATTTATAGACGGCAGCTCAACTGACGGTACTGCCGGCGAAGTGGAACGGATAATCAAAAAGTATCCCGACAAAAAGATTTCGCTCATTCATCAGGGCAACGGTATCGGCAAAGGCGATGCTGTGCGCAAAGGCTTTGCCGCGGCGAAAGGCGATGTGCTGATGATACTTGACGCAGACCTCACCGTTCCGCCCGAAGACCTGCCAAAGTTCATGACAGCAATAACATCAGGCAAAGGCGAATTTATCAACGGAACGCGCCTCGTTTACCCTATGGAAAAAGGGGCTATGCGTACGCTCAATCTTATGGGAAATAAAACGTTCAGCCTGATGTTCACATGGCTCCTTGAACAACGCTATCGGGATACGCTCTGCGGTACAAAAGTCCTGTTTAAAAAAGATTACGACCGCATCGTCGCAGGGCGCTCGTTCTTCGGTGACTTCGACCCGTTCGGTGATTTCGACCTGATTTTCGGCGCCGCCAAGCTGAACCTGAAAACCGTGGAAATCCCGATTTCCTACAAAGAACGCACTTACGGCACAACCAACATCCAGCGGTTCAGGCATGGATGGTTACTGCTGAAAATGTGCGTGGTGGCGTTTTTCAAACTGAAATTGCGCGGGTAGAATCAAAGATTAGATTTTCGTAAGATACGCGCTTTCTTTTTATCCGGGTTCTCAAAGACAAGCAGGAACCGTTCACGCCATACCTCAAATGTGGGTATTTTCAAGCGGCGTGTCAGAGAATAATTGCGCTCCACCGCCGCTCTGACAGGTGACGGCACCAGCGATTCGGTCAGCAGAAATATTGTGGAAAACTTTTTCTGAGCGATCATATCCTCAAAGGGTTGCGGGTTCCATCTTCCCGCGTGATAAAGTTCCTGAATGAACGCCGGTTCCATATAATACTGTGATTTATCATACCGTACAGTTATGCCGGGCAGGCGGTCGACAAAGATATCGCCCTCGGTTTGCGCTATCGCTTCCTCAATGCGGCGCATGGCGATTCGGTCTGATTTCGATGGTATAAATGACAGAAGTGTATCGCGATATACCAGTCCGATCCTGCCGCCTGAACCATTTATGCTCATCACAAAAAGAAGCATCAGGCTCAGAAGCAGTTTGAACAGATTCTTTTTCTCCAGCCAGTTAGGAAAATAATATGATTCCATAAACGCCAGCCCCTGCGGGCATAATAGGGACAACGCCGACCAGAAAGTAATGAAATAATTGTAGCCCGAGCCGTTCGCGCCGATCAGCAGTGCGTTTATCAATCCTCCGATGGCGTAGAAATGCCATACGGTGAACCGCCTGAAAAAAAAGTGCCACATCAACGCGGTTACGGAGAATATCCATACCCATGAATTCAGGCTGAACAGCCACCCGAAAAACATCAGGTACCGCTGGAAGAAAAACACTCGCTCCGTGTTTTCAGCAAACAGGTTCACATAAAACCAGTTGCCGGAAAGAAGCTGAAACAGGGTAAACAGCACAATCCCCGCCCCGAATACCGTTGCCGAATAGACACCCAGCTTACGCCACTGTCGGTATCCGGCATAATAAACAGCAAGAAAGGCCGTTACAAATACCGCAGTTTGTTTGGTATATAATGCAAGAACAGACAACACTGCGGCGGTTATTGTCCACTTCAGGGTATCTCCCCTGTCACGGAATACGGCAAACGCCGCCCAAAACAACAGCGCACTGCACAAGCTGTCCATGCGGGCAAGAGGGTACCAGCTCGCCAGCGGTGCGGGAAACACAAAACACGCCACAGCCACAATCGCCCACGAACGTGAACCGATCAGTTCGCGTGTCACCCGGTAAATGCCGAACATAATGCTCAGAATCGCCAGCAAAGATATGAGCCGTCCTGTCCACATATGCGGGCCGAATAAAGCGACAAGCGGCGCGACAGCCAGCGGGTACACAGGCGGGTAACAGTTGCCGAGCATAGGGAATTCAGCATTCGTCCCATACAGCGGCTCGCCCTGCACAATACGCTGGGCATACAGGATCTTTGATCCTTCGCCCGGCTCCCAGTCATACGGGTAAAACAGCAGAGATACCGAGTACGCCAGAAATATAATGATCCACGGCATCCATGCCGCCGCCCATATCCATTCGACCACCCGGAGGTCGATTAACTTTTTCAGTTTGAAGTTTTTCAACCGCTCAATCAATTGATTTTTTGTCCCCGACGAAATAGTCGTCTTTAAATTTGAACAATATATTGAATGACGTGAGGCTTCCGTATATACGGGTAATGTACTGCTGAAGATGAACTTTTTCCTCATCCGTCATTGTAGCGTGGCTGTTGATGTTCTGTTCGAGTACGCGCAGGCGGTCGCGCACCATCACGATTTTATGAAAAAAGGTCTCAATGGGTATCTCTTTTGCCTGCATATCAGGATTGGCGGGCTGGAGCAACATTTTGCCGCCGATCCATTTATCGCCCAACTGCACATTTTCCTGCATATCCGACCACCGGCGCAGGACGCGTATCAATGTTTTTTCCAGCTCGGATACATGCACCATTTCGTCATCGGCATCAATCCGTTCAATGACTTCAAGATTACTGTACGCTTTCGATATTTCAACTCGCCCCCGCTCCTGAAAGTGTATCCAGTAGGTCGACTGCTTTACTCCGGTTATAACCCCTTCACCAAACTGCGGATGAGTTACCCGTGACCCTACACCGAGATCCGTTGATTTTTTTCCTTCTTCAGCCATCACATACTCCTTCATGTTTCATGAGTGATTGAATGTATGAGTATTCTGTTGCAAAATTTTTCATGTTCTTTATAATGCTTTCATATGCGCCTCACATATCCAGCGCATAGTATACTACAAAATAATACGGGTTCTGTAAAAAGATTTTAGCGTTTATGAGAAACCTTACTACACAGACAATAATAATCGCATTACTCACTGCTTTCCTTAGCGGCTGTGGCGTTATGCGCAACGCGGTACTGCAAACCGCTAAACCTGTTTTCGCAGATCAGTTGCTGGCGATGTACCGCGAATCAGACTACGAACTGGCTCAAACCGCGATTCCGGCAAATATCAAAGTGCTGGAAGGACTGGTTCTATCGTATCCTGACGATACGCAGTTGAAACTATGGCTCACTGAATCGCTCTGCGGGTACGCGGTTGGGTTTCTGGAGGAAACCGACCCGGAACGGGCATCATCATTTTACCTGCGCGCCAAGAACTGCGCGGTTTCAGCCGCAATACAGAAAGCAGGGTTTAAAAATGAATATCTCAATGACCCTGACCGTCTGAAAAAATGGATCGACACCAGAACACTGAAAGATGTGCCGTATCTTTTCTGGCTGGGACAAAGCTGGGGAAGCTGGATAGCGATCAATGTACACAAACCGCAGGCTATGGCGGATATGTCGAAACTGCAATGGATTATGAACCGTGTGCTGGAACTGGATGAGTCATTTTATCACGCTGGAGCGCATATAGTAATGGGAGCAATACTTGGCAATATACCGGTAATGTTCGGCGGCAATCCAGATAAATCGCTCGGCCATTTTGACCGGGCTTTTGAACTGACGAACCGCTCTTTTCTGCTGGTTCATTATTACTGCATGAAAACGTATTGCGTCAGCGCTCAGGATAAAAAACTGTTTAATCAGTTAAACAACGAAGTATCCGGCTATGATTTAAACAGTACGCCGGATACCAGACTGATGAATGTTATAGCAAAAAAAAGAATGGAAACATTAACCGCTCAACAAGAGGATCTCTTTTTCGATGAATAAACTGGCTATACGCTGCCTGTCATTTATAAGCATTTCACTGATAGTAATCTCCACCGCTGTCGCCAAAGACAAATTCGTGCTCAAATTCGCGACAATCGCGCCTGAGGGCACCACATGGATGAATATCATGCGCGAGATGAACAAAGAAATAGAAGAACAAAGCGGCGGAAGGCTCTCCATCCGTTTTTATCCGGGCGGGGTTATGGGTGATGAACTGGTAGTATTGCGTAAAATGCGCATTAATCAGATTCATGGCGGCGGGTTTTCCGGCGTAGGGCTTGGTGAAATACTTCCTGACGTACGTCTGCTCGATCTGCCGTACCTGTTTCACAACAATGCTGAAGCCGATTATATACATTCCGCGTTACAGGACTATTACCGCGGCGAATACGCCAAAAACGGGTATGAGCTGATGGGCTGGGCAGAAGTTGGTTTCGTGTATTTCCTGTCACAGTCGCCTATTGAGCAGGTATCCGATATGAAGCAGTCAAAACTGTGGGTATGGCAGGACGACCCTGTTGCGCAGGGCATTTTTAACGCTATGGGTATATCCACTATTCCTCTGGCAGTGACCGACGTGCTGACTTCATTGCAGGTTGGGATGATAAACACGGTATATTCACCTCCGCTCGGCGCCCTTGCCCTGCAATGGTACACTAAAGTCAAATATATGTCATCGTTCCCGATTACTCATTCCACCGGAGCGGTGCTCGTATCAAAAAAATTCTACGATACCCTGCCACCGGATTTGCAGGAAATATTAAAAAAATCGTTTGAGAAACATTTACTCCAGCTGGTGGAACGTTCACGTGCTGACAATGCGGAAGCAATAGAAACACTGAAACAAAACGGCATCACAGTGATTACTCCTTCGCCGGAGAATATGTCCGCGATCAGCGGAACAGCCACTGCGGCAAGCGACTCTATCGCCGCAAAACAATTTCCACCGGAACTGTACTCACGGGTAAAAACTCTGCTGAACGAGTACCGGTCACAAAAAAAGCAATAAGTTATGAAAGAAAACCGTATTCCCGTTATTGACGCACTTAATAATGCTATCGCATGGGTAGAAAAGCTGTTACTGACCATCATGCTTGCCGCCATGATCGTCGTGCAGATCACCCAGATAATCATGCGCAACATATCCGACACAGGTCTGCTTGCGGCTGACCTTATCGTCCGTCACTTTATATTGTGGGTCGCGCTGGTCGGAGCTTCGCTCACTACGTATTACCGCAGTCATATCAAAATAGATTTAGTAAACCGTTTCGTACCGAAAAAAGCGCAACGCTGGCTGGCGATCATAACGGATTTCATGGCTATGGCGGTCTGCATATGGCTTACCAAAGCGGGATACGCGTTTTTAATTGATGAATACCAGTACGGCGGCAATCTTGTCGGCTCGTTCCCTCGCTGGATAATATTAATAGTGATTCCCCTGTGGTTCGGCGTGATTTCTTTCCGTTTCGCGGTCTGTATCTTGCACGATTTTCGTGGAAAGGAGTAATTGAGTGATTCCTTTATTATTAATAGCCGCCGCTCTGATCGGACTCCCGTTATTCTGCGTTATCGGAGGTATAGCTATTTACTCATTCATCAACGCGGAAATCGACTCGTCTGCAATTATTATCGAAATGGTACGATTAGCCAGCGCGCCCATGCTTTTGGCAATTCCCCTGTTCACATTTACCGGCTACGTTCTTGCGGAAAGCAAAGCTCCGGAACGAATGGTCAACCTGAGCAGGGCATTGTTCGGATGGATGCCCGGCGGCGTACCGATTGTGGTGATAATCACCTGCGCACTTTTCACCGCGTTTACCGGCGCGTCAGGCGTAACCATCATCGCTCTGGGCGGACTATTATATCCGATACTGCTCGCGCAAAAATATTCCGAAGACTTTTCAATCGGTCTGATCACCAGCGCAGGATGCCTTGGACTTCTTATACCGCCGAGCCTGCCGCTGATTCTTTATGGTGTAGTATCAGAAACGCCGATTGACAGATTATTCATTGCGGGAGTGATACCCAATCTTTTACTTATCGTGCTTTTATCGCTGTATAGTATACGTAAAGGCTTTATACGCAATAAACCGCGAACTCCGTTCTCATGGGAAGAGCTGATCAGGACAATAAAAGAAGCGGCTTTTGAAATACCGCTCCCCATACTGGTCTTGGGCGGAATATACAGCGGCATTTTCACCGCAACCGAAGCCGCCGCGATAAGCGCGGTATACGCGGTGATCGTGGAAGTTTTCGTTTATAAAGATATTTCCATTAAAAAAGGATTGCCGGACGTTATGGTCAAAAGCATGGTTCTGGTGGGAAGTATCCTTATTATCCTCAGCGCCGCGCTCGGATTTGCAAACTACCTTATTGATGCAGAGGTGCCAATGACAATCCTCGGCTGGATGAACTCGTTCATCACGTCAAAACTGGTATTCCTCATGTTTCTTAACATTTTTCTCCTTATTGTCGGCTGTCTGCTTGACGTTTTTTCCGCAATTATAGTCGTGGTTCCACTGATTAAACCGATTGCCCTGAATTTCGGTGTTGATCCGATTCACCTTGGCATCATTTTTCTGGTGAACCTGAGTATCGGGTACTGCACACCGCCGATCGGCATAAACCTGTTTATAGCGACATCCCGGTTCAACAAACCGATCTTACAGGTATACAAAGCGACAATGCCGTTTCTGATTATACTGCTCGCCGGACTGCTCATTATCACCTATGTTCCGCAACTAAGCCTTGGGCTTGAACAGCTTGTATTCGCTAATAAATAGAGGTACACAATGGCTATAAAACGGCTTATCCGCAATCACGGGCATATATATCTGCTGTTGCTTGTCTCTATTGGCATCGTGTATGGAAACGCCCTGATCGGCGGATTTGTCTATGATGACAAAAACTTTATTGTCCAGAACCGCCCGGTTAAGACCTGGCTGATGTCGCGTCCATGGGATTTTTTTCTAAAACCGGAAGTCGCTGTTTGGTCAGGAATTTACCGCCCGATACGTACGTTATCGTTTGCCATTGACTACCAGTTTTTCGGGCTTAACCCGTTCGGCTACCATCTTGAAAATATCCTGATTCATTTTATTAACAGTATTCTTGTATACCATCTGATGCTCTTTTTATGCGGATCCGTGCTCACCGGACTGATAGCCTCACTGCTCTTTGCTGTTCATCCTGTGCAGATTGAGGCGGTCACATGGATATCGAGCCGCGGCGACCTGCTGTACGCTCTGCTGGTGCTTATCTGCATGGTGATGTATATAGGCAAAAAACAGAAAAATCAAACTCTCTCACTAAAGCAGACGGTCTGCATTTATACACTCTACTGTATCGCATTGCTAAGCAAGGAAACTGCTGTCGGGCTGGTTCCGGCACTTGCCGCATATGACATATTTTTTCAGGTTCTGACGAAAAAAATCAGGATAAAGGACTATATTCGCCGCCATATACTTTTTTATGCCGTTTTCGGTATTTTTACCGTGGCATATCTGGCTGTCCGGTTCAGCCTGTTCGAGAATGTGAGCCAGAAACCGTTCTGGGGCGGTACGGCAACAGCCAATTTCCTCACGATGTTTGAGGCGACTGTCTATTATTTCAGGCTCATATTCTATCCAACCGACTTATCGCTCGATTACAGCACCTATCCGATTCTCCATTCTGTTATGAATCCAAACATCATATATCCGCTGATTTTTTTTCCCGCAGTGTGCTCACTGCTATATATCCAGTTCCGCGCAAAGCGATACACTATTGTTTTTTTCGCACTAATCATTGTTCTTTTTCTTTTGCCAAGCTGGAATATAATCCCGATTTCAGCGATTATCGCGGAACGTTTCCTGTACCTGTCCATGTTCGGCATATGCGGTATATTTGCTGTTGCGGTTACAGCTATGATAAGATCAGATCAGTTTAGAAAAACCACCGTATGCGTAACTTTTTTTATACTGAGTATCTGTATGATACTTGGAGTGTACCGCAACAACGACTGGCGTTCGGATTTGCGCATCTGGTACTCGTGCGCCAATGAATTTCCGGGTAATTTCAAGGCGCATATCAATCTGGGTACCTGCTATGATGAAATGGACGAGGTGTTCAAGGCACTGAACGAGTATCATAAACTGCTGGCAGATCAGCCGCACCATGCCATGGCTCATTTTAATCTGGGAAATATCTACTGGAGCCTCGGCTTATTCGAAAAAAGCAGGGCTGAGTACCTTGAAGCGATCAGGTACGATCCCCAATACTGGGAAGCGTATAACAATCTGGGCAACCTCTATGTCGATAAGATGTGGTTTACGGAGGCGCTGGAGTGTTTTCATAAAATTCTGGAGTCAAATCCGGGGCATGTCAAGGCAAACCTCAATGCGGGAGCATTGTATTACAGCAAGTTCAAGATGTACGACAAAGCCCTGTATCATTTTCAAAAATGCATGGAATCAGAGGAATTCCGCAATAGTTCCCGTGCCAGAGAGATTATAGACAAGATACACCAGATAACCGGCAAGGCGCGCTGAGTGAAAACTCACAATATTACGCCCGCAAGTCAACATGAGGGTCATCAGCGGAAAATTGTTTCTGCTGACGTTTTTGTTTTTGCTGCTGTTGTTGCTGTTGTCGATCCCTATCCCGAATTAATTGGACCCTGTCCGGCGCCTCTTGTTTCTGGTAATCCCGTGCGCGAGGCGGATCATCAATACGCGATATGAGATCGTGGCTGAACCCATCCATAGTTCTACTCCTTTTACTGAGTACGGCATCCGTGCCAGGCCTGTCTCATACTACTATATCGGCAGATGTGAAAAAATAATTTAGCAGGCGCAGGAGTCAGCGCAGGCAGACCCGCCGGTAATGCGTGAATAAAGTTCCTGCATTGAGCTGAAAACCGCATCCGCTTCGGATAAATGATGCGCAGGCAATGAGGTCGTCAACGCTACGCAATATATCCCTGCGGCTTTGGCTGATTTGATTCCATACGGGGCATTTTCAACCACGATGGCATCATCCGCGGTTATTCCCAGACGGTCCAACGCCTTCAGGTATGGTTCAGGATACGGTTTGCCTTTGGTGACCTGATCGCCGGTAACCTTAACGGGAAAATAGGCAGATATATCGTCAGGAAGCGATTTTTGCAGTTCGTGCATGGATGTTCCGGTAACCAGCGAAAGACTGTTGCCGCACGCTTTGAGGTAATCAAGGACATCACGGACATATGGATACAGATGGAAATCAGCTATATCCTGAAAAATTTTTTCTTTCGCGTCAAGCATTGCCTGAACAAGCTCGTCGTTGCTTTCCCGTCCGTTTTTGTGTATAAAGAACCGTGCGGAAAATGCGCCTTTCTCACCTTCATGCAGGTAAATATCTTCGGCAGATATGTCAATCCCAAACAGTTTTCCGGTGTCCTGCCATGCCTTGCAATGATACACCATGGAGTCAATTAAAACGCCGTCCATATCAAAAATGATTGCTTTTCCATTAAAACATTTCATATACTACACTCCACCTCGCGATATTTAAAAATTAGCTCATGAAAAACAAATAATAACCGCACTTTCTTGTTTTTACAAAATGGAAAATGGGTTAATATGTGCAAAACGTTAGAAAATGATTAAAATACTTTCTCCGGCAAAACTCAATATTTTTCTCGAAGTTCTACAAAAACGGGCTGATGGCTATCACGATATCGACTCCGTATTTGTCAAGGTAAACCTCTGCGACTCGATAGATATGGAACTGATTAACGACGAAGTCATTATGGTAAGTACCGATCATCCGTCCGTACCTGATGGCCCGGACAATATTGTATATAAATCAGTTATAGCGTTGAAAAAGTATTTCAACCGTAACGAAGGCGTCAGAATCTCAATTAAAAAGGTCATTCCGGTAGGCGGCGGAATGGGCGGAGGGAGCAGTAACGCGGCGGCAGTAATCAAAGGTCTCTGCAAGCTATGGGGTTATGATTACAGTTCACCTGATGTAATGGGTATAGCCGCACGAATCGGAGCGGATGTACCTTTTTTCCTGAGCGGGCACACAATAGCTGTCTGTAAAGGGATCGGTGAAATAATTACGCCTGTTGCCAGTGACTTATCATTGACATTCGTTGTTGTAAATCCAAATGTAATGATATCTACTGGAGATATTTATAGAAAAGTAAATTTGACATCTGCGAGAAAAGATTCTATAATTATTACAGAGGCTATCTCAAGAAAATGTCTTGACAAAATAGGCGTTAATTTCTTTAATAGAAT
>QZJZ01000103.1 GCA_003599815.1 Candidatus Auribacter fodinae | reverse complement strand
TATTTTAAACGTGTTGCGGGGCTTGAAGAAGAACATGAGTGGGATGACGAAGCCCTTTTTCATCTTGGTATAGCGAAGATAGAAATCGGTGATCTGGAAACGGCCGCGGAATTGTTGATGCAATGGCGCGAGAAATTTCCGACATCGTCGCTGGTGGCTCTGGTATCTGTTCAGCTGGCGTACGTGTTCTATCAGTTAGGGGAGTATGAACAATGCGTTGAGACAATAACCCCGATGCTGGGCACCAGCCTGCCTGAGGATCAGAAGGGGCTGGCGTGGTTCCTGTACTCAAAATCTCATGTTGAACTGAGAAATATTGGGCTTGCTGAAGAGGGATTTAATAAAATATTGTCATTTGTTCCCGATAGGGCGATGCTCGCGGAAGTATATTTCGGGCTGGGCGCGTGCAAATACCTGCAGGATTCTTTTGAAGAATCCATTCTTTATTTCAGGCAGAGTATGCTGCAGGCGGAAGATGACATATTGGATACGAAATGCCACCTGTCTATTGCCGATGCGTTTTTTGCTTTAGAAAGGTACAATGATGCCGTTGATGAGCTGAATAAAGCCATGGCGAATGACAACGGCAAAAGAGAATTCGGCGGCAGAATACACTATATGCTCGGCAGATGCGCGTTCGCGCAGGAAAACTATACTGAGGCGCTTGAATTTTTCAAAAAGGCGGGAGACTTGTTTCCCGGCAGTGATTATGCTGATGACGCTTTATTTTCGATCGGGTGGACATTGTTTGCCACAGGTGACTATACAGAGGCGGTACAATCGTTCTCTGAGTATATTGACCGCTATAAAGATAACGATATGTGCGCCTATGCCCTGATGTACAGAGGGCAGGCTCTCTATGCGCTTAATGATTATAATGGCGCGATCCAATCATACGAAATGGTGGCGAAACTTCATCATGATTCGCCGCTGGCTGATAAAGGTGTGTATGAAACCGCATGGAGCTATTACCAGCAGGGTGAAGCGGAGCAGGCGGTATCCCATTTTAATACGTTGGTAACAGATTACCCGAAATCAGTATACGCGCCGGATGTTTATTTCTGGCTGGGCGAATACAGTTACAATAATGGCGATTTTGCGCAAGCCCACAGCTATTTCTCCCGGCTGGTTTCCGATTACGCTGATGTTCCGCTATATGCCAAAGCATTATTCTGGGCAGGGCGGTCTGCGTATCTGGCGCAAAAGTATGATGAGGCGGAACAATTGCTGGGATGGTTTATCGAAAAGTTTCCTGATAGCGACTTGATTGCGGATGCACGCCTCACCCGGGCGGAAACAATGGTCGCGCGAAACGAATATGATCCCGCTCTGAAGATATTGAATGAACTGGTAGATCGTCATCCCAATACTTATTTAATGGATGAAGTGTATCTCCTGATGGGAAAAATACAGTTTTTGCAAAAAGATTATTTCAAGGCAATAGAAGCGTATCAGAAAGTAACAAAATCATTTGACCGGGAATTATCAGCTCAGGCATGGTACTACATCGGAAAATCGTACATGGAACGACAGGAAGGAAGCCGGGCAATTGAAGCATTGCTTCGTGTGGTATATCAATATCCCGATCAGCGAAAATGGTTTTATCAGGCGTGTTTTGACGCGGGGGTATACTATGATGACAGGAAAAAATCGCGTCAGGCGAAAAAGATATTCACCAAGATGCTTACCGCGTACCCTGATTCAGATGTATATCCGGGATTGCTGGATGACGCGCGCCAACGGTTAAATAATCTTAAATAGCACATATACGAAAAGGAGGCATTCATCACATGATTGACATACTGGTTAAAGGCGGGCCGTTAATGTATCTGATTCTGCTCTGTTCCATTATAGGCGTCTCGATTTTTCTTGAGCGGTTTATCCATTTTCACCGCGCTTCAATAGACACACAGCAGTTTATGAGCGGGTTACGCAATATTTTGCGTAAACGGAATTATACGGAAGCGATTACAATATGTGATGAGACGCCGGGACCGATTGCTCATGTATTAAAAATGGGCATCATGTGCCATGACAAGAATCGTGAGGCAATAAAAGAAGCGATGGAAGACGCCAGTTTATATGAAATTCCGCGGCTTGAGCGCAAGCTGGTAGTACTTTCCACAATTGCTCATATTTCTCCATTGCTGGGGTTGCTGGGCACTGTCAGCGGTATGATTAATACGTTTAAAAAGATTGTTATCACGCCGGGGCCCGTGAACCCGTCGATGCTGGCTGAAGGGATATGGGAAGCGCTGATTACCACTGCCGCCGGGCTGGTTGTTGCCATACCCTGCTATGTCGCGTATAATTATCTCATAAGCAGGGTGGACAGTTTATCTGTGGAAATGGAAAAATGCGCTACTGAAGTAGCGAACCTGATAACTGAGGACAGGGACGGGTATGAAATTTAAACGCCGCCCGGTACGGGATACAGGCCGTTTTGATATTACGCCGCTGGTAGATGTGGTGTTTTTACTGTTGATCTTTTTTATGTTATCATCCAGTTTTATCCTTCAGCCGGGGATACCGGTAGATCTGCCGCAGGCTAACGAAACTCCTCAGCATCAGGAAGAAAACCTTGTTGTGACCCTTACTCGGGAACATCAGTTGTTTTTTAATAACGAACGAGTGACTTTTGAGGGACTGCAGAGGCGGCTGCGGAGCATGGCAAGAAAAAACAAAGACGGAATGCTTATCATAAAAGCTGATGCGAATACCCGTCATGGGCGTGTGGTTGATATAATGAACAGCGCTCGTCAGGCTGGCATCGAACGTATGGCAATAGCCACACAGCCTGAGAAAAAAAACTATCTTCCTGTCGAGTGAGCGGTTATGGACAAATTCGTGCTTATGTCATTGTTGTTGTCAATCGGCTGGCATTCACTGGCGTTTGTTCTTTTCAAACTGACGGAACCGTATCACAGCAAAGTGGACGTGCCGGCAGTATATGAGGTAAAACTGGTGGAGAGCCCTGCCGAGGAGAACAGCCGCCTTCCACACGTACAGCACAGCGACCTGCTGAACCGGTTTGCACTGCCGGAACGGGTAGATCCGTTATTGCCTGTGGAGGAATACGCTCTTGACCTTGCAAGGAGGGGTGTATCATTGCGTGCGCCGGATATGTCTTCCGGACTGATAGAGCATAAACCCCATATCATAGAAACGCCGCTCATACATCATGTCGGATATGATATTGTGCCTTATTCAATTCGATCAGGCGCAGACAGCTTTGTTTCTGAAAAAGTTGATTTATCGGCTGAGCCGGTTCGCACTGTTCAGTACCGCTTTAGCGGGATGCCTGTGAATCGTACACCGGTTGACAGTACTCTGCCGGATAGTATAAGGGGCAGGGGGAGCATTACCATCCGGTTTTCAATAGATAATTTTGGATCTGTACGGTTTGTTATTGTAGAGCGATCAACAGGCGATCAAGCTGAAGATCAGCGCCTGATTTCCCTGTTCAAAACATGGCGATTCTCGAAAGTTTCAGCGAATGAGATGATTGACGAAAAGCGTCGTGAACAGTGGGGCCGGGTAATCTTTTTTATTGAGGAATCATTATAGTGAATGATTAAAGTTGATTTATCCCTGCTGTTTTTTATATATTTAGTTCTTTCACTGGGTGGAATTATAGTTCTCTGGTTCTGGTTTGAACTGAAACATCCGCCCGGCAGGCTTAAACCATATTCCAAAACAATTTACCGGTGTTCTATTTGCACATTCAGGTATATGGATTATGTGGACAAAAAAATTACCCGATGTTCGCGTTGCGGCAGTCTGAACGACTCAACTGAATCGGCATCGGACGATTTTTAAACACAAGAGGGGTACATGAAAAATATTGTCTGGTTTTTCTCTTACAGTTCTAACATGAATGCGGAACGCTTAATTGGACGTGGAGTGAAATTCATATCAAAAGAACCCGCATATCTGGAGAATTATCTTCTGAAGTTTAACAAAAAATCCGTTGACGGTACAACCAAAGCGAATATAGTCGCCGCGACGGACCAGCGGGTTTACGGCATATTATACAAGATGAATGCCGCTGAACTTAATAAACTTGATAATATTGAAGGTGTCACATCAGGCCATTACAGACGGAAGACGGTACCTGTGTGTACAACAAATGGTGAAGTTTTCATGGCTGATGTATTTATCGCGAATGACAAATATGTTTGTGATGATGACAATATCAGGCCTTCACAACAACATTTAAACACATTGATTACTGCGGCGTGTGACAACAGGCTTGATCAGCAGTATATCGAATACCTTCGATCTCTGGCTTCTGACCGCCCGTAAAACGGTCTTTATCTGCTAAACAGCATTAAGCCGCCCGCAAGGCAAACAGCAAGTATTACCGCGAGAGAGATACCGTACAGGCTTGATTTCGCAAAGAATCTCAGAATGGGTTTGAGTTCTTCAAGCGAGAATGAGGAATTGGTATGAGAATCTGGTGTCTGTAATTGTGTTGTCATGAATGAAAAAAGCTCCTTTGTTTGTTTTTTTGTTATTACCAGATTACTAAGCATAAAACATACCTGCTTTTAGACCAGTACAGTTCATTTGATGCATAGTCCGCAAATGTTACTTTTCCCGGCTGCCTGTATCGCTGATGTAACAATCTGATTGATAAAATGTAGAGGTTATTATTGTTACTGAATTTTATTTTTTATTATCCGTGCCAGTTCTATCAGCTCTTCCATCCCGCGCTTACTCCCGCCGTTCAATTTGACGAAATAATTGCCGGATAATGTATATAAATAGAGCGGAAACTGTCTGCCGGCAAAAGAAATTGCCATGCTCTCGTCACCGATGGTATTCATTTCAAATTCACGGACTACGCTGTCCGGTTTTTTTAGCAGATTTTCAAGTATAGCGAAATTTATTCGTGCTTCTTCTTCTGCCGAAATGTGATCCGTGAATTTTATGATAAACAGGTTTATGGAATGTTCTTCGCCCTGAAATTCCTTGTCCGTTAATACCTGATTAAAAACGAGTGTATCCGTACGAGGTTTTTTTAAATACTTCAGGGTATCCCTGCCGTCGAATACCGTCGTGGATATTTTAAATTTCCCGCTGATGTCTCCAGGCGTAATAACAGGCGAATCAACACTAGCGTCGGCTGAACTCCTGTCATGCGTTTTGTGTACAGGTTCTTTCTCAGGCGATTCCTGTTCCGGGGAACAGGAGGGCAATAGTACGAGGGACATTATAAAAAGTATTATTATTCCCTTAGTCCATTCCAAATTCGGAATATCTCCCTGCAGATGCATGTAAAATAAACACCATAACAAATATTGTTATCTTTGATTTCATTTCATAGTAAGTTAAACTATGTAAATGTCAAGTACATTTTAAAAAAAGACTATATTATGTTTCGCGATTAATCGGTTATCTGGAGAAACCGGCGTTTGCCGACCTTAATGACCATTCCTTTTTCCGGTGTAATTTCAGCGTGCGCATCTGTAATTTTAGTGTCATTGCAGGATACTGCACCTTGCTGAACAAGACGCCGTGCTTCGCTTGTGCTCGGTGCCATATCCGCAAGATGAATAAGTTTGCAAATCCAGACAGTTCCGCTTTCGAGCGGGATGTCTTTTAGTGCGATAGTGGGCACATCATCTGGCAACTTCTTGTTGGAGAACACGTTTTTAAATTCATCCTGCGCCAGCAGTGACTGAGCGTCGTCATAAAATCGTTTGACTATATCGCGCGCGAGCGCCATTTTTAATTCCATAGGATGTGTTTTCTGTGATTTTACCGCGTTTTCAAGAGCGTCGACTTCATCGCCGGTTTTGTCGGTAAGCAGGCGGTAGTAACGGAACATCAGTGCATCGGATATGGACATAACCTTTCCGAATATATCTTTGGGCAATTCGGTGATGCCGATGTAGTTGCCAAGGCTTTTGCTCATCTTCTGCACACCGTCGGTGCCTTCCAGAATGGGCATGGTCAGCACGACCTGTTCAGGTTGCCCGTATTCGCGCTGAAGATCTCTGCCGACCAATAAGTTAAAGAGCTGGTCCGTGCCTCCGAGCTCCACGTCGGATTTCAGCATAACGGAATCGTATCCCTGAATAAGCGGGTAGAGGAATTCAACAATACTTATACTGACACCGTTTTTGTACCGCTTGGAAAAATCGTCGCGTTCGAGCATTCTGGCAACGGAATATTTCGCGGACAACTGGATCACATCGCGGAATGTCATGTCCTTAAACCATGAACTATTATGGATTGTTTCCGTTTTATCGGGATCAAGAATCTTGAATATTTGTTCTTTATATGTCTCCGCGTGCTTGCTGACTTCTTCAGGGCTAAGCGGTTTGCGTGTTTCTGATTTACCGGAAGGGTCTCCGATCATGGCGGTGAAATCACCGATAATAAAACAGATGTGATGTCCAAGCTGTTGAAACACGCGCAGTTTATTAATAACCACAGTATGCCCGAGGTGAATGTCGGGGGCAGTTGGGTCTGCGCCGAATTTTACTCGCAGAGGTCTGTTTTCAGTGAGTGAGATGCGCAGTTTTTTTCTGAGTTCTTCCTCAGAATAAAAATGCATGGTGTTGTCTTTTATCAAATCGATTTGTCTGGATATCTCTTGTTCTAGGGATTCGTTGTTTTTTCTCATCACATCCTCACTGTTAACGTATATTAAGTATGAATTATCGTTATGCAGTATATAAAAAACAGGCCTTAAGAGCAAGTCTTAAGGCCTGTTTTCTTGATTATCGTATCATACGCTAAACGGTGTTTGTTATAGCGTCATGATTTATTCTTCGTCACTGCCAGCCTGAGCATCGGAAGCTGTCTCATCCGTAGCGGGTTTAGCCGCTTTCTTTTCATCAGTCTTTTTTGAGGATTTGAAAACTTCGTCCAGCTGTTCAGAAAGAATGCTGGTGCTTTCGAAAGAAGCTTCGCGTTTTTTGTATTCTTTCAGCGTCGATTTTTCTTTCTTTTTCTGCACAGCTTCTTCTTCGCGTTTTTGAGACTGAAGCAGTTCTTTCACGCTTAAAGCTATTTTGCGTTCTGTCGGGTCGATCTTCACGACGACAGCAGTTATTTCCTGACCGACTTTAACCACATCTTCGACTTTGGTCGGAGGCGTTTCAGATAACTGGGTTGCGTGAATCAATCCTTCCAGATCATCATCCAGTGTCACGAATATGCCGAACCCGGCAACTTTGCTGACTACGCCTGAAACGACGTCGCCAATATTGTATTTTTCCTCGATATTTTCCCATGGATCCAGTTTGAGCTGTTTGATGCCGAGAGCGATTTTCTTGTTCTCTTTGTCAACAGACAGCACGACTGAGTCAACCGTGTCGCCCTTATGCAGGACTTCAGCCGGATTGTTGATTTTTTTAGTCCATGAAATATCGGAAATATGAATGAGCCCGTCGATACCTTCTTCCAGTTCAACAAACGCGCCGTATGACGTGATGTTGCGGATTGTTCCGGTAACACGTTTGCCTTCGGGATATTTCTCTTCGACTACTGACCACGGATTGAATTCGGTCTGTTTGATGCCGAGAGATATTTTTTCTTTATCCTTCTCAATATTAAGAACCATCGCTTCAACGCTGTCACCGACGTTTAGGACTTCCGAAGGATGATTGATGCGTTTTGTCCATGAGAATTCAGAAATATGAATGAGCCCTTCAATGCCTTCTTCCAGTTCCACGAAAGCGCCGTAAGGCATGATATTAACCACTTTGCCCGTCACGATTGAACTGACAGGATATTTCGCTTCCACGCTATCCCACGGATTAGCTGATTTCTGTTTCAATCCCAGAGATATACGCGCGTTGTTCTTGTCAAATTTCAGAACCATCACTTCAACTTCGTTGCCGATAGAAAGCATTTCCTGCGGATGACTGATGCGTCCCCATGTCATATCCGTAATGTGGAGGAGTCCGTCGATACCGTTAAGGTCAATGAACGCACCGAAATCAGTAATGTTTTTCACAATACCTTTGACCAGATCGCCTTCATTTATTTCAGCGATAAGGCGAGCGCGTTCGCGAGCGCGTTCTTCTTCAAGAAGTTCACGGCGCGAAATAACGACATTCTTGCGTTCTTCATTAATTTTAAGAATTTTGAAGTCAAATGATTTGCCAACGTACGCATCCATGTCAGGGATATGTTTGATATCGACCTGTGAAGCGGGAAGGAATGCTTCAACACCGATATCAACCATGAAACCGCCTTTGACTTTTTTGAATATTTTACCTTCGATCAAGGCGCCTTCATTGCATTTCGCTATAGTGCGTTCCCAGTTACGGCTTTTGTCAACTTTTGATTTTGACAACAGCATCATGCCGTCTTCATCTTCGAGCGATTCAAGAAACACTTCGACTTCATCGCCGATCTTGTATTCGTCTATTCTCGGGAACTCATCGATAGGAATAATACCTTCGGATTTATAATTAATATCAACCAGTACTTCTTTCGGGTTGATTTTTACTATGCGTCCTGTAACGATATTACCTTCTTCAATGTTGCTCAAAGTTTTTTCGTAGAGTTCGCGGAACTCCTCGAAAGATGTTTCGTTTTCTGTGTTTTGATTGATTGTTGAGTTAGTTTTTTCCATGTTTTTT
The DNA here is from genome assembly GCA_003599815.1 of Candidatus Auribacter fodinae. GTDB lineage: Bacteria > Auribacterota > Auribacteria > Auribacterales > Auribacteraceae > Auribacter > Auribacter fodinae. Next base: position 5,028 of record QZJZ01000103.1, on the reverse strand, counting down.
ATTACCTCCTTAGCCACAAAAAATTTGTAGAACTATAATAAATATACTGTATTTTGTCAATAGCAATATTCTAGCGCAATTTATTATTTTTAATGGCAATGATACGTTCAATCATCTCAGCGCTGGCGAGTTGATAAGTCTCTTTTTTTGATTTTCCGCTGAATGATGACGTCTCGAGTTTGTACGGGGTTCCCACATATACGCGTACCTTGTGGAATTTAGGCATGGACGCCCCTTTGGGGAGAATATCGTATGTCCCCTCAACATAAACAGGAAGAATAGGCACCATGGCTTTGCAGGCAATCATCCCCGCGCCGGGTTTCGCTTGTTGGATTGTGCCGTCAGGGGAGCGGGTTCCTTCAGGAAAAACCAGCAGAGGCCGTCCATCCTGCAGGGCATCGATAGTCTGCTTTATGCTTGCCGGCGTTGGGTTGTCACGGTTGACCCACAACATGGGTATTTTCTTAAAAATCAGTTTCATGATGAAATTGGTGTTCAGTTCCTCCTTTGCGAAGTAGCACATCCCGAACGGCACGGATATGCCTACTGCCGGAGGGTCAATGTTACTGCAATGATTGCTGGCGACCAGTCCTGAAAAATGTCGTACCGCCTCAAAGTTCTGGTAATGGATTTCCAGCCCGAAAAACAATTTAACGACTATGCGCACAATACCTCTGTATAACCAGTATACGGGTATTGATTTTTCCCAGAGCGATTTCCTGATAATCCGGTATACGGTATTCAGTTGTTCTTCCTGAGTGAGATTTGTTGAGTCGATCTCTATGGCGTCGTTAGCTTTTCTCAGAGGGCTGGTTTCACGGGTGGTATCTATATGGTCGCGTTCCGCGAGATTCTTTTTCACGTCATCAAGGCTGGACTTGATTCCTTTTTCCTGAAGTTCCAGAAAACGGCGCCGGGCGCGTTCGTTTATGTCTGCGGTTACAAAAAACTTAAAGGCGGCGCGGGGCAATACGACCGTTCCGATATCACGCCCTTCGAGCACGACATTTTTCCCGCGTGCAATTTTTCTCTGCAGGGATACCAGAAATAGGCGCACCTGAGGCTGAGCCGCCACAGGCGATACGATGCCCGCCACATCAGGTTCGCGGATACGGTCGGACACGTCCTTCCCGTCAAGAATGATGCGGTTGCCGGAGCTGTCGTTCTGTTCTATGGTAAGTGTTGTTGACCGCACAATTTTGCTGATGTCGCTCACGGAAAAATCTGTGCCGGCTGTTTCCAGTACTTTCAGAGCTATTGCCCTGTACATTGCTCCTGTATCGAGGTACAGGTACCCGATTTTTTTTGCCAGTTGTTTCGCAAGAGTGCTTTTTCCTGATCCGGAATACCCGTCAATTGCTACTGATACTGCCATGATTCCTCTCTTTTTGTCGTATAGTTTTATCAAATGTAAGTGATTCAAGTACCGGAGCTGGCGCGTAGCTCAGTTCGGTGCGTGCTGTGGTGATATCCATTGAACAGTCTTTGCCGCGTTCTGCCGCAAGCGGGGACTGATCCATGGTCACGGGGTTGATAAGTTCTTCGTTCAACTGAAAAACTGAGCAGATGGCTTTACCCAGCTCGTAACGAGACATCTTTTCCGCTCCCCCTATGTGATATAATCGGGAGCAGTCATCGAGCTTTCCCTCAAGGAGGTTGAAGCAGAGCGCATCAAGTACAGAGCATAGGTCGCCGCTGAATAATGGTGTTCTCCATTGATCGGTAAACAGGTTTTGTGTCTTGTTGCTGTTGTACGATTGGAGAAATGAATCCAGATATCCGCCGGGGGCAGAAGAAAACCGTTTGCCGTATGCTAACGTTATCCTGCACACACGGTTTTTGTTAAGCGCGCTGAGTGTAATGTCTTCAGCAATAAGTTTTGTCTCGCCATAGTAGTTCACAGGGTTTGGCGTATCCGATTCGGTATAACTTCCTTTGCGCCCGTCAAAGACAAGGTCTGTTGAAATGAAAATAACCGGGACGCCTATGTCGTTCGCGTAATTAATGATGTGCCGGGTGCCATCAATATTGATGCGCCGGGCGTACTGCGGGTACTGTTTGCAGTCATCAGGTGATTTCAACGCGGCGAAGTGGATCACTATGTCAGGACGGGCAATTCGTATCGCATCTCTGATTTCCTGTTCTGACTCAAGATTGAACATGGCGGTTCGGGTATTCGCAACGGCTGGAGCAGTTTTATATCCATGCGCGGCAACGTCTGCTTTATCGGCGAAATAACGTGCGGCATTTGAGCCTAAAAAACCGCTTGCTCCGGTGATTAGCATGGAAACTGGATTCTGGTCAGAACGTGTCATGGCAACGGCCCTTTTCTTTTAGGAGGTTTACTATACCATTGCTTTTCTGCAATTAAAATAGAATTTTGTAACCCTTTCAGAGGAAATAAAATAGGAGGGCAGGATTGGATTATAGGAAAATATGTAAAAACGATTAAACCTTTTATCCTTTAATGCCGTCTTATCTAGGGTCACTTAATAGGGAATATATGATGCGTTATGGTTTGCTATATTATTAATATAATGTGTCTGTTTCGGCGTATAAAAAATAGTGAAAAAAAGAGAAAATATATGTTGACTTATTGGTCTGGATGAATACAATAGGAGCCCTCTTGATTGAGTGGTTAACAGCGTGTTTGTTTGGTATTTGAAAAAAATTAAAAAAGAACAAAAAAGCTGTTGACATTGAAAGCAGTTGCGATTAATATGGCAACCTCATTATGAATCAAGGTGTTCCTAGTAAATAAGAAGTAAAAGTTTTTTGAAAATAGTTGTTGACTCTGATAAAAATGTGGCATATAATGTTCCACACAAAATATCGGAAAATATTGAATGTGATCTTTGAAAATTTATTTGGATCGATGTATTAAGCTTTAACAAAAAAAGCCAATGTCAATTACGCTATTAATTATTAATTATAGCATATGAGTTATGGAGAGTTTGATCCTGGCTCAGGACGAACGCTGGCGGCGTGGATTAGGCATGCAAGTCGGACGAGAATCAAGAGTTTGATCCTTCGGGTGAAAAACTCTTGAGGAAAGTGGCGAAAGGGTGAGTAACACGTGAGTAATTTGCCTCTAAGTTGGGAATAACGTCTCGAAAGAGACGCTAATACCGAATGTGGATAATCGAAGGTATCTTTGGTTATCTAAAGGTGGGGACCTTCGGGCCTATCGCTTAGAGAGGAGCTCGCGGCCTATTAGCTTGTTGGTGGGGTAATGGCCTACCAAGGCGGTGATGGGTAGCTGGTCTGAGAGGATGGCCGGTCACACTGGGACTGAGACACTGCCCAGACTCCTACGGGAGGCTGCAGTCGAGAATCTTTCGCAATGGGCGAAAGCCTGACGAAGCGACGCCGTGTGAGGGATGGAGGCCTTCGGGTCGTAAACCTCTGTCACATGGGACGAAGTGTGTAGATGCTAATATCATTTGCATTTGACGGTACCATGGAAGGAAGCCCCGGCTAATTTCGTGCCAGCAGCCGCGGTAATACGAAAGGGGCAAGCGTTGTTCGGATTTATTGGGCGTAAAGGGCGTCTAGGTGGCGCATTAAGTTAGATGTGAAATCTCTCGGCTCAACCGGGGAACTGCATCTAAGACTGATGTGCTTGAGTCTAGGAGAGGGAAGCGGAATTCTCAGTGTAGCGGTGAAATGCGTAGATATTGAGAAGAACACCAGTGGCGAAGGCGGCTTCCTGGCCTAAGACTGACACTGAAGCGCGAAAGCTAGGGGAGCGAACAGGATTAGATACCCTGGTAGTCCTAGCAGTAAACGATGGGTACTTGGTGTTGGAGGTATCGACCCCTTCAGTGCCGTAGTTAACACGTTAAGTACCCCGCCTGGGGAGTACGGCCGCAAGGTTGAAACTCAAAGGAATTGACGGGGGCCCGCACAAGCGGTGGAGCATGTGGCTTAATACGACGCAACGCGTAGAACCTTACCAGGGCTTGACATGTATTGGACCGGCTGTGAAAGCAGCCTTTCCTTCGGGACTGATACACAGGTGTTGCATGGCTGTCGTCAGCTCGTGTCGTGAGATGTTGGGTTAAGTCCCGCAACGAGCGCAACCCTCGCTTCTAGTTACCAGCACTTCGGGTGGGAACTCTAGAAGGACTGCCGGTGATAAACCGGAGGAAGGTGGGGATGACGTCAAGTCATTATGGCCCTTACGCCCTGGGCTGCACACGTGCTACAATGGCCGGTACAAAGGGTTGCCAAACCGTGAGGTGGAGCCAATCCCTAAAAGCCGGTCCCAGTTCGGATTGAAGTCTGCAATTCGACTTCATGAAGCCGGAATCGCTAGTAATGGCGCATCAGCTACGGCGCCGTGAATACGTTCCCGGGCCTTGTACACACCGCCCGTCACATCACGAAAGTTTACTGTACCCGAAGTCGATGATCTAACCTTATGGGGGAAGTCGCCGAAGGTATGGTCAATGATTGGGATGAAGTCGTAACAAGGTAGCCGTATCGGAAGGTGCGGCTGGATCACCTCCTTTCTAAGGAGTATAGAGTCGCCGGATTAAATATCTGATTAATGATTGGCGTTAACAGATATTAATCATTATAAAGGCGACTATGTACAGGTCGTTAGCCTCTGATGCATCGGTCCAAATAAATGGTCAAATAGGCAGGGGGCCTATAGCTCAGTTGGTTAGAGCGCACCCCTGATAAGGGTGAGGTCGGTAGTTCGAATCTACCTAGGCCCACCAGTGGGGATATAGCTCAACTGGGAGAGCGCTGCCCTTGCAAGGCAGAGGTTACCGGTTCGATCCCGGTTATCTCCACCAGTTTGAATCATATAAATATTTGAATATATTATTTTATATATTATTTGATCTTTGACAGTATTATAGGGAAAAACAATTTCAAGTCGATTAAATTGGTCAAGCAATTAAGAGCATTTGGTGGATGCCTTGGTGCCAGAAGGCGATGAAGGACGCGGTTAGCTGCGATAAGCTTCGGGGAGTTGCCAGCAAACATTGATCCGAAGATTTCCGAATGGGGAAACCC
>QZJZ01000023.1 GCA_003599815.1 Candidatus Auribacter fodinae | reverse complement strand
GATCTCATCTCGGTATAGCAAGGCAGGATGAATTGGCATAAAATTTTGTTCCAGCATATTGTAGAACACATACCCCGAATGCGGTTTACGTAAATCATGAACGAACTTCCCGTTCTTGTCTCCACCGACAAACTGAAGCCCGCCATACGCGATGCGGGCATTTTTCGCGGACTTCAGGGAATTCATAAGTTCAGATAAAACATCTTTATGCCAATAATCGTCCGCATCAAGAAACGAAATAAAAGTCCCTTTTGCATTGCGTATACCTTCGTTGCGAACAGCCCCTTCAAACCCGGTATGGCCTATGCGTATATATTTAACTAAAGGATTCGCATCGTAAAATTTACGAACCAAATCCGCTGTGTTGTCTGTCGAACCATCATCAACTATAATAATCTGTATATCAGAGTATGATTGAGCGCACACGGAATCAATACAATCACGGAGCGTATGAGCTGAATTATATGTTGGAATAATTACAGATATACATTCATTCATATAAGCAAATTGGTAAATATTGATGCCAGTTGCCCGGTTAAAGCCTTTCTGTCAAAACGCATCACCATTTCATAATTAGGATGAAAAAATGTTTTATTCTTTCTGTTGCTAAGATATTTACAGAGAATCTGATATATCTTGTCAGGATTATCCGGCGGAGCCCAGTCACCAGCATTACACTCCTGAAGGATCTTTGTAAGCTCCCCTTTTTCCGCAAGAGCCAGAATCGGGACTTGAGCGCCCAGATACTCATAAAATTTACCTGGAATCATGACTTCATGCTCACCGCGCCCTGTTACCAGCAGGAGCAGATCCGCATTCATCATTTCTTTCACACATTGCTCATGGGGTAGAAAGTCTTTAAACTCAAAGAAGTGTTCTACTCCACACTCTGCGGCAAATTCTTTATCCTCAGGTTTAATATAATAACCGATGAAGACTATGCGGAGTTTCTGCTGTTCCTTTTTATGACGTTTCTGAAACATATGCAGTGCCTGTATAAAAGGTTTCAGAGAACGAATACCATATATATCACCAGTATGTACGATGGTATATTGCAGATTATGCGGTTTTGACGATATCTGAAAGTCAGCTTTATCAAATCCATTCGGGATGACAAAACTTTTGTTTTGAATAATATTCCCGTATTTCCGGCGATACACATTCAGACTGGAATGCGTATTAAAAATCAGTGCATCGGCTTTACGCAGAACTTTTCTCTCCAATTTCTGTTCAATCTGCTCTCGAAGCTGACCAGGGTCAACATCGCGAAAAGGATTTTCGCACCACGCATCCCTGAAATCAGCGACCCACGGAATATGTGGAAACATCTTCTTTAGTTTTCTTCCGATAATCTGTTGAGAATGCGGCGGCGATGAGGTAAAAATAAGGTCAATATGTTCGTCTTTTAAGATTTTTTTTGCACGGCGCAGGGCAAAAGGCACCCAGCCGACCAGTTTATCCGGAATACAAAAATGTTTATCAAGATAGCGGCGAACTGAATTCAAACCCAGTTTTTTCAGTGCCCGAAACAAAAAAAACGGGGTAATCGCACCTTCCCTGTATATGCGAACAGAGGTCGGCAGTTCTGAAAGCAAACTGAAATCCTTAGCGCCAAGAGCGTTTTCTTTGGCGGTAATAACAATAGGCTCATAGCCGTATTCAGGCAAATACTTTATAAATTTCGTAGATCGCAACACACCGCCTCCCCCAAAAGGAGGACAAAAATACGATATAAACAAAACTTTTCTTTTCGCCATTATTCACCAACTACTTCAAATGTTGCCTGTTCAACCACAGGTTCTGTCTGATATATATAATTATGCTGATTCCGGGCATTATCTATGACCAGAATATTATCTACACGCCATGTGCCGACTTCGGTATTCATTTGTATAATAATACGCGCGGTGTATTCATTTCTGTCACTGTTAAAATTACATACAAAAGGAATATGGGCTATGCCAGAGGGACTTTTCAAACGTCCGGTCACAGAAGCAATACCCGACACATCGTCACGTGCCTGAACTGCAATTTCAACTTCTTCCTTATATGCTACGGAAAACGGGTATACTGAAACTCTTGCCAATGCAGGAGGAGCGCCATCAGAATTTCTTGTATATACCTGAATTTCAGCATTGTGAAACAGAGATGAAAAATCTTTTTCATAGCAAAGTACCGAATTTTTGGCTTCATCCTCCAGTCTGATATACTCTATTCTCCATACGCCGGATTGTGCATCCTCCGGTATAGTAAATGAGCCGTTAAACAACCCGCTCTGTACATCATACATACATGAAAACGATAAGCGGGCATTTGCTGATGGGCTGGCATATACGCCATACACACGAGCGACGCCGGATTTTTCGTCAACAGCCTGTATAGTTATATTCACTTTATCGCCCCCTTCAGGTTCGCGAGGGTCAACCGTTACTGCACGTAATTCCGGCGACAAAGTATCTGAATCAGAATTAACGACGGTCAGGAAACTGTTGCGTAACAAACGAGCATTCTGTGAATAATTTTTGCTGTTATTCACCGCATCGGCCAACCTCAAACTGCTTAACAGCCACTGTCCTTCTTCCGCATGTTCGGGGATTTTTATAACACCGCTGAATTTTCCATCATCTTCTAAAAGAGGACAACTAAACGAGAGCGTCGCCTTTTTGGAAGGGCTGTGTATTACCCCATAGATAGACGCTACCCCCGATAAATTATCAACTGCCTGAACCAATATCGTGACCGAATCACCGGGAAATGCTTCGGAAGGAACAAATGCAATGTCAATTACTTCAGGAGGTTCCGCATCCGAATAATCAGGCTGGTCTGTGCCCTGTTCAGCAACAACGTTTTCCACACCTTCTTCTGCTGTTCCATCAATGCTGGCAGAAGTAGACTGCATGTTTTGTTTTGTCGCCTCGGCAGGTTCTGGAGTCTGTTGCTCGGCAGACTGATTAATCCGAGGAGATTTCCTTTCAACTAAATCAGATGAAACCCGGCGGGACTCTTCACGCAATCGTGATACATCTTCTGCTGTTTCAGGGTATTCAATTCCTTTTTCTCTGTAATACTCTTTCATCTGTTCCTCGGCGGAAAGAACCTTTTGTTGTTGTCGGGGTTCAGGCAAAACAGCCCGTCTGTCAGGTTCCTCCTTCCGGGCGTGAGGTACCGGTTTGTCCGCAATCCTTCCCTTTCGTACAGGTTTTACAGAGTCCGTTTGCCCGACAGGCGTTTCAGTAGAATCCGAGGCTGTCTGCTTAGTAGCCTGCTCATCATTTTTTGAGCCGCATCCAGATAAAAAAATGCATGCCGCCAGAAGACATAAACATATATTTCTTATAGTGTTTTTCAACTTTTCCCCCGTGGATGAAACTGGTTATGTATCGATTTCAATCTTTTTTTATCAATATGCGTGTATATCTGTGTTGTTGAGATGTCCGAATGACCCAGCATCTCCTGTACCACACGTAAATCAGCACCTCCTTCAAGAAGGTGCGTTGCAAAAGAATGCCGTAACACATGCGGATGCGTCTTAGCTGAAATACCTGCCTGTTTTGCCATTGTCTTGACAATAAGCCAAACCGCTTCACGGCTTAATTTCTGACCAGACCGATTCAGAAATAAGAAAGAATCGGATTCCGCATGCCATTTTTTAGCTCTCTCCCGCAGATACTTTTCAATAGCAGAAACAGCGTAGCTTCCAAGCGGCACAACACGTTCTTTCCTGCCTTTTCCAATACAGCGCAACAGGTTCTGATTCAGGTCAATATCGTATATCCGCAAATTAATAAGCTCACTTACACGAAGCCCGCAACCATATAAGATTTCGATGATAGCATGATTACGAATATCATTCAATTTTCTGCCAGTCACTTTTAACAGGCTGTTCAATTCTGACATATCCAAATGCTCAGGCAAATTCCTCCATAGTTTAGGAGGGTCAATCAGCGCCGCAGGATCTTTTCTAATTATTGTATGAGTATGGCAATAATTGAAAAATAATTTTATCGACACAAGATAACGTGACAAGGAGGTCGGTTTATGACCGTTCTTCTTCTCAGCAATCAGAAACCAAATAATATCCTGCTGTGTTGCACATTGCGGAAACTCAATACCATTCGACTCGAAATATTCAGCGGCTTTGGATATATCAGTGATATACGCAGTTATTGTATTTTTCGACAAGGAGCGTTCAACAAATAAAAAATCAGCAAATCGATCGATAATAGAGTGTGCTTTCATCAGAGCATTTTGTTAAATGTAGTTTCATCAATTATATTAATATTCAGATCCTGAGCTTTTTGATATTTTGATCCGGGATCAGTTCCGGCAACAACATAATCCACTGCCTTCGAAATAGCTGCCGCGACTTTCCCTCCGCGTTGCTTAACGAGTTCGCCTGCTTCTGTCCGAGAAAATTTTTCCAACGATCCTGTAAATAATACCGTTTTCTGATAAAATGGAGAAGATTTATCAATCGTTTCATCAGATAATTCTGATTGCACAAAATTTAAACCTGCTTCACGCAGTGCTTCAATTTCTCTGCGATTCTGATCCGACTGAAAAAAATTAAGAATGCTTTCCGCTACAATATCCCCAACATCAGGAACAGCTATCAACTCGTCAAAAGACGCGTTTCCAAGTTTATCTAGTGTACTAAATATTCCAGATAACACAGTGGACAGCCGCAACCCAACATGACGTATACCAAGCCCATGAATCAGACGGTCCAAGCCATTCTTTTTACTATTCTCAAGAGCGGTTATAATATTCCCCGCCGATTTAGCGCCCATTTTATCTAGTCCGGCAAGTTCTTCGACTGAAAGATGATATAAATCACTCACCGAATGAAGCAATTTAGTCTCGACCAATTGATTTATAAGGCTCTGTCCCAACCCATCAATGTTCATTGCATCCCGGGATGCAAAATGTTCGATGCGCCGTTTAAGCTGAGCAGGACACGAAATATTTTCGCACCGAACTGCAACCTCATTTTTAAATTGTATCACACCCGCCCCGCATTCAGGGCATTTTTCCGGAAAAACATACTTCTGCTCCAATCCTGTCCTCTGTGATTCAATAACTTTCACAACCTTAGGAATGATTTCCCCGCCCTTTTCTATTAACACCATGTCATGTATGCGAATATCTTTCTTCTCTATCTCATCTCTGTTGTAAAGTGAGGCACGGCTTACCGTCGAACCAGATACTAAAGTCGGTTCAAGTATAGCAACAGGAGTCAGGATTCCTGTGCGCCCCACCTGAATTGCGATATCAAGCACTCGTGTTGTAGCCTGTTCCGCTGGGAACTTATAAGCAATTACCCATCTCGGAGATTTGGCGGTCATACCAAGCTGGCGTTGGTAATCATAATCATCTACCTTCACCACCATGCCATCAATATCAAATGGAAGAGATGCTCGCATTTCAAGTATTTTTTCACGTAAGGCAAGTACTGCATCAATATTTTCACAATAGGTAACGGGCTTATTAATTCTCATCCCAAACCGTTCAAGTTTCTGCATTGCATCATAATGTGATGCAACGCCCAACTGTGTGTGCCCTGCAACTCCATGAATAACGATATCAAGGTTTCGTCTATCAACCTCGCGAGCGTCTAGCAGTTTTAACGAGCCGGCCGCTGCGTTACGGGGGTTAGCAAAAAGCGTCTCTCCATGTTCGCTTCGTTCTCTGTTGATAGCGTTGAATTGATCTCGTGTTAGAAAAACTTCACCCCGAAGGGTAAGTTTTTTAGGGAATGAAGAGTCTTGTATGTACAACGATAAGGAGCGGATAGTCTTAACATTATTTGTGATATCGTCGCCTCTTATGCCGTCACCGCGTGATAATGCTCTGACCAGTGAGCCGTTTTCATAGATTAATGATACGGCAACGCCGTCGACCTTTAATTCAACCGAGTATGCAACTGAGTTCACGCCAAGTACCCGTTTTAGCCGTGAGTCAAAATCCCGCAGTTCATTTTCCGAATAGGTATTATCTATACTGAGCATAGGAAATTCATGCTCAACTGTCACGAATTCCTTTAACGGTTCCCCTGATACACGTTGGGTAGGTGAATCAGGTGTTATAAACTCGGGATATTCTTCTTCAAGGGCACGAAGTTCCTTGAGCAAATCATCATACTCGCTGTCAGCAATTTCAGGGTCAGCGTCAATATAATATTTATGGTCGTGGTGACGTATTATCGACTTTAAATATTCGATTCGTTTCTGCACCGAACCAAAAAGGTTCAGCTGGTTATCATTCATATCAGTACCTTCTGATAATGACTGCACCGTTCTGTCCGCCAAAGCCAAATGACTCGGAGATGGCTACATCGACCCGCTGTTCCCGTGCAGAACCCGGAACATAGTCAAGATCACATCGTTTGTCCAGTTCGGGAAAATAAGGATCAGAAAAGTCGCTATCAGGATTAACCAGATTGCGGGTAGGATGTATTTTTCCTGACAAAATGGTTTCCAATACCACAATAGCCTCAATCCCGCCGGATGCGCCGATACTATGACCCAACATTGACTTAGTTGAACTTATGGGTATTTTATATGCCCGGTCTCCAAATACCTGTTTTATTATAAACGATTCGTTTGGATCATTTAATGGCGTCGATGTGCCATGTGGGTTAATATATCCGATTTCATCAGCAGAAACATGTGCAACCTTCATCGCTTCGTGTAACATGGCAACAGCCGATTCTCCTGTTGGATTAGGTATGGTAATATGGAACGCATCGCTTGTCATAGCCCCGCCAGCAAGTTCTGCAAGGATCCGAGCGCCTCGAGCCTTAGCGTGGGTTTCAGTTTCGAGAATTAAAAGCCCGCTTCCTTCAGACATTACAAAACCATCTCTGTCTTTATCAAATGGACGACACGCCGTGTCAGGATCAGGATTGCGTGACAAGGCTTTCATAGAATCAAACCCCCCGAAGACATATGGCGTTATACATGATTCCACACCACCAGCAATAGCAATATCACATACACCGGAACGAAGCATATGAAATGCATTAATCAACGCATGAGTCCCTGACGCACATGCCGTTGATATGGTGTACGAAGGCCCGGTCAGCAAAAACTTCTCCGCAATCAACCCGCCTACAATGTTTGTTGGAATAAAAGGAAGAGCAAAGGGACTCAGTTTCCTAGGCCCATTATGTTCTATCAATAAAGCATGGTATTTTTCACTGATATCCATATTATGAACGCCAATACCAAGTATAATCGCGCATCTGCCTGAATTAATCCCCTTAACAGAATACGTAGCTTTTCCTGATTCGCCTTTTTTTAGTTCAAACGTAAAACCAGCATCCTCAAAAGCCATTTTTGCCGTCACCAGCGCAAAATTAGTCAGACGTCCCTGTCGTTTAAATCCCTTGTCATTCTCAAAATAGAAATTGATATCAAAATTCTGAACGTTTCCGGCAACACGAGACTTATACTGGCTTTCGTCAAAGCTTTGAAAATCCATCGTTCCAATACCGCTTTTACCAGCAAGCAGTCCACTCCATAATGATTCTATAGTACACCCCAAAGGCGTTATCACGCCTCTGCCGGTTATCACAATTTTTTCATTCGTCACTATCAAATCCTCATCATTAAGAAATATATGCTTTACAGGATATTACGGCAATAAAGCGCGCCAGGCAGGGCTCGAACCTGCGACCTCTGGATTCGAAGTCCATCACTCTATCCAACTGAGCTACTGGCGCACTCCCCATATGGAGTAAATTGGCATAAAAAACGTTTTAGCAGAAAACGTTTTTAATATCCGCATGCATTCCGTCACTGTACAAGCCAATCGTTTCTCTCCGGACTGTATTCAAATGGTTCTGGCGTTCCTCAAATTCAGCGTGAGAATACAGTTTTTCAGGATGCATATAAATCGAATCAACATTTCGTACTGCCTTTGGAACAAGAAGGCCTGTTTCCGATTCCACCCAATGGCCTTCAAGACCATTGCGCAGCAACGAATCAAGGATGCTCATTGTGTGATTCAAAGAAATATCATGATAATGGCTACCCTCGCCAATACTTCCGGTATTGATAAGGTAACAATTAACATTCTTTAAACCAGCTACAATTTCATAAAACAAATTTGCGTGTTCAGTACGGTTGCCGGCAACAAAAGGATCATAGAAAAATTCATTTCTAATCTTTCCTGCCTGAGTGGGGTCGCCGGCTGACGATTCCATCGACTGTCCCAGAACCATAAAAGCGGCCGCCTGAGCCGCGTTAAGCTTCGCTATAGCAGGAATAATACTCCCACGGGTAATCAGCACAATATTATCAACTTTTTCAACGGATATATGTTTGCTGGCATGCATAAAATCTTTACGTTGAATTACAGCCCGTCCGTTTGAGGTCCTTTCTACATTAAAAAAGTCATAGTCACCGTCGGGTGTAACGTAAACGTTCTCAGCGAATGTGCCTTCCTTCAGCAACCCATAATATGTTTCTATCTGGTCGCCAGGGGTAACGCTATCGGTTTTCACAAAAATACCGCCGCCTTCAAAACCATGGAATGACCCATCCGGCATTAATGTCCCGCCGTCATCCTGTACCAGCCATGATTTTTCCTCGCCCTTACGCGCAAGGATCTTGCAAGTTGTAGAGGTCTTTCCATTAGCGCTCAAAGCGATCAGCAGTGTACGAACAGTACGGTAATCACCGTCTGCGTCCTGCAGGTAATCTTCACGACAGCCCGCATGAAGGAAAATACCGCCCCGATGCGTTTTGGCGTTCCAGTCTTCCGACGCGAATACACCTTTCTTATACTCACCAATATAGGTGCTGTTACGTACAATCTTTACTACTTTTCCATTGGGCATCATAGCAAGCCGTATAGTAATATCCTTTTGCGGCAGCGGTCTGGTCTTATTCGGTTCAAACGCTTCATCAGTAAACATAATAATTTCATATGTGGGATCTTCCACCGGCTGAACAGGAACAGTAAAAATATTACCGCCGCCATACGCCACGTATGCATATTTTTCAGGAACGGTCAAACGGACGGTAACGCCTTTCTCAGGATCTCCGACAACGCGATCCATAGAAATCAACCGCTCTTTCGCAAGATATTCTTCGCATTGCTTGAGCAACTTTAATTCCTCATCGCCGAACGCATCGTCAATACTGTTTTTGGTAAATCTAGCGGCACGGGAAAAACATTCGTCATCAATAGCAAGGTTGTTGTATTTCGTTTTTTTTATATCAGGTTGTTTTTCAGTGAATTTACGCAATTCAGCAGGATCATTGCATAAAGTAATCCTGTTTTCTTTAAGAGCTCTCTGCCGTATATTCGCCGCAGTTCTCAAAAAAACAGTCGGATCAAATGTGCTCATTAACCTTCCCTTTCTTTATTACAGATTATCACATTATAAAATATATGTTGTGCTGTTGCGGTATTCAGATAGGTTAAGATGTCGTGGGAATTCTATTATACACAAACGGAACGTGTCAAACGGTATTTTATCTGCTAACAATCCGCCGGTAACAAACCATCCCTGAAAAATAAAAATTATTTTTTTATATACCATAATTATATTCCGCTCGTCAAGAATGATAAACTCAGGATGATAATTAGTTCAGCATTTTTTTATGTTCTTATAAAACCCGCCGGAACAGGTACGCTGAGGAAATACGCATACCCTGTGCGCATCACTTCCAATGCAATAAAATAGGATACAGAGGCAGTCAGGGATGGCATTGTATTGAAATAATTCAGGATATTTTTTGAAGAAAAAGGCATCCCGGAAGGAAAACCATGATGAATACGGAGATATTTGTCATAAATATTCCGCAAACCGCTATTAAGATCTTTTATAAGTTTAATTGCCCTGTCATTGCGATCCCTGTCAGTTGAATTACGTAGAAACGCAGTCAGAAAAATTATTCCGATCGCTGTTGTATCCGTTTGAATTATTGAACGCAGAGATTCTTTATCCTGCACAGAAAGAGTTATAAATAACTCCTGATGCGTTAAAGAAAAAAACGGAAGCCCCTTAACCTCTTTCTTATCTCCAAATGGGTAAGATACAATCTTCGATCCCTGCTTAATATCTAGAGAGGTAATGGAAGAAACAAACTCCTTAATAATAACATTTATACTCTTCCATGGAACAGTATTGTCAACGCCAATAAACGATGCCGCTAACCATGTGTAATGATCTATAACCCGTGAGGAATCATAATTATCGATTTTGCTGTTCAGATATATTGCCGCAGGCCAGCTGATGGAATCCTCAGCGCTCGATGACAGTCTTTCAATAGCCTGCATAGTCAGATTATGGCGGATCAAAAGCTCCTCTCGCAGATACTGCGATGGGGAATGAGTGTCAATCACTGCAGTCATTAAACGTAACAAATCAATGTATACAGCGTTATGTTCCAGTACGATAAGAGGCACAGGCGTTTTCAGGATGTCTACAGCAGAACATTCTCGGAAAATATCATATCCATATGATTCGGTTTTATCGTTATGTTTGTATCCGGCACGAATACATCCGAATCCATTTTCATCCGAATTCAGCACCTGTAAACTGAAAAGCGCACATATCACAAAACCAAGAATTTCATCATAATGCGTTAAATCGCCAGAATGCAGCATATAGGCAAATAACGCCTTGAAGAGCCAGAGGTTAGGCCCGGTAACAATATACGGATCAATATACCGATCATTATATGTGTTATACGAAAAATGAAGGAGAGGCACTCCGCCAATTTTTTTTTCCGCGCGGAGCAATTTCATAACCACATTAACAGCTCTTTTTGAACGGTCAAAAGATTGTGCTCGAATATCGCGAAGGACAGCGGCATATAATGCAAGCGCTGTATCAAAACTGAACATCCTTTTATAAAAATTCAGGAAATGCGAGTCATCACTTTTATCTGCTCCATAACTCGCCCATAATCCGTCAACAGCTACATCAAGATCAGCGATTCTCGCGTCGTTTAATTCCTGTTGATCAATCCAGTTCTCAAGATCATTTTGTATAGATTTTGACTCACACGCAATTTTATTCAGTAATTGCTCATATGTTAATTCAGGCTTATTAACTGTATTTTTTAAAATATGCACAAAAAAACCTCTTTTTCAATAACCAAAAACAGTATCTTACTATTTGAGACACAAGAAAGAGGAAAGGATCATGAAAATCAACTGCATAAACCGTAGCGTATTATATCGCATAATATTTAACATGGAAAAATTGCCTTTCTAATGATAAACTGCACAATTATCTGGGTGGAAGATGCATACTATTAATTTTAAAGGAAAAAGAATGCTCGGACAGCTGATTAGAATCCATATCTGTGTTTTTTTCTGCTGGTTCATTGTTTCAGCCTCAACACCAGTGTATTCTCAGACAAAAGATATCCCAACGCTCAAAAACCAGGGCGCACAAATATCTTTTATGGATACGCTCTGGGACTTTGGTACCATTACTCAAGGAAAAAAAACAGAGCACTCCTTTGTTTTTAAAAATATTGGTTCTGAACTGCTTGTCATTAAAAATGTACGGTCTACCTGCGGTTGCACAGCAGTGGTTCCATCTAAAAACAGCCTTGAATCAGGAGAAACCGCAACCCTCAAAGTGACCTTCGATTCCGAAGGGCGCGAAGGATTGCAGTCAAAAACCATCTATGTTACCACCAACGATAATTCAACGCCGATTACTGCACTCACAATAAAAGGTACAATAGAAATACCTCCGGGTCCCCGCATAGCCTATGAGCCCAAAAGCTGGGATTTCGGGTTACAGCAAATAGGCGCGACACCACAAACAAAAATTACAATAAAAAACACCGGGATAGACAATCTGACTGTACACACCATTCAAGCTCCTGACAACATATCTGTTTCAATTGATCCAAAAGATTCTATTAGCGTTGACGATGCCTCTGTTATGACTATTTTTATGGAACCTTTGGACAAAGCAGGGGTTGTTGAGCAGTACGTTCATTTCCAAACCAATGATTCCACTCAATCGCGAGTTACTATTCGAATCACCGGATATGTTGAAGGGACTTTGCCTCCAAACTTACTGGTAATACCTGCCTCATGGGATTTTGGCGTTATAGACTCGCTCAACGACAAAACCGTTAAGACAACCCTCACACTA
This sequence comes from Candidatus Auribacter fodinae, assembly GCA_003599815.1. Classification (GTDB taxonomy): domain Bacteria; phylum Auribacterota; class Auribacteria; order Auribacterales; family Auribacteraceae; genus Auribacter; species Auribacter fodinae. Next base: position 1,599 of record QZJZ01000023.1, on the reverse strand, counting down.
TTTAACTCAGGCGGATCTCCGGTAACCGTTGACAGCCTCAACGTTCCTTATGGGTTTGAGGCGTTAGCGTCCACTCCCCTTACTATTGATGCGGGAAAAGAGATGAAAATTCCACTTAAGCTGACACAACTATCCCAGAAAGGAACAGTTAAACAATATATGTTCATCCATTCCAATGACCCGGAACAATCGACACACCGCATTAATATTTATGGATATATTAAAGAAGCAGAATAAAACCCAGACTGACCGCAACTGAGTTTTTTAGCGAAATACCTGCGTGATATAGTAATATCGTACACCATCAAATCGAACGCCGACCCCAATGAACTTATAATCAGGGTTAAGCATATTCAGGCGATGCCCGGGGCTCTGTACCCACAAAGCAACCTGAGTAAACGCGATGCCGCCCGGCGTATCAGGTACATAGACGTTCTTATTGGTAAGAATACCCGGAGTAATCATGCCGATATTTTCAGCAATTTGCTGAGAAGTTTCCGAATAAAGTCCAAGTTCCACAGCACGGTCGCGCATGGTTTTTCCGTCAGGTGTGACGTGGGAAAAAAAGTTTCGGTCAACCATATCCGAACTATGGCGTTGCGCCATATCGGCAAGAGCCGGGTCCCACTCAAGGGGTTTCAGATCATGCATAAGCCTGTATTTATTGGTTTCATGCATAATATCGCGCGCAATATCATTAGCATCATGCTGTTCTGACATTACACCGCAACATAGCAATGACATCATAGATCCAACAAAAACCATTGTTGATATTTGCCTGAGCCTCATGTAGACTTCTCCTTAAAAATTTTTAAGCTATAATACTCTTTTTTCTGAGCGGAATAAACAGCTTTTAAGTCTTAGTTATAAATACTAACCAAAAGGAGAGACTCATGACTGGCGACCAACAATCCGTTTTGCATGAAAACCCACGAGTTTTGGCTGATCTGATAAATTATCAGGAAGGCGCGGTAGTAAGCAGAACGTTTATCGATAAAAAAGTCGGCACCGTTACCCTTTTCGCGTTCGATGCGGGACAGGGGCTCAGCGAACACACTGCCCCTTTCGACGCAATGGTGTACGCTGTCGAAGGTGATGTTGAGATTACTATCTCAAATACGTCGCACTATCTACATGCAGGCGAAATAATCATCATGCCGGCAAATAAACCGCACTCGCTGAGCGCGAAGAACAAATTTAAAATGCTGCTTATCATGATCAGGGCGTAGATAAAGCGTGACTTTTTTATTGCCAAAGTGTAAGAGTTTTGCTAACGTATCACCCTGAAACAGCAATATTCATACTTTGGGATTGCTGAAAAGTCTCTAAGTTTCTCTTTTAAGATGTCATCACGAGGAGCATTAGCGACGTGGTGATCTCAAAATGAATAGAGTTGCGATTGACACAGACCCCTTTGGGGCTTCGCAATGACAGTCTTTGTGATTTTTTCATCGTTTATTTTTTATATAAATGCGCCGTTAGCTCAGTTGGTAGAGCAGCTGACTCTTAATCAGCGGGTCGTAGGTTCGATTCCTACACGGCGCATATTTTTTTTATGCTCGGATATCCTTTGGTTCCCCCACTTCCCTGTCTCATAAT
>QZJZ01000036.1 GCA_003599815.1 Candidatus Auribacter fodinae | reverse complement strand
GCTCCCCGGCTCAGGTATGATATCCACCACCTGCGGTGCCAGCGTATCTATAAAAAACGTATACATATCCTCCACCGTCTGGTTCGTCATCAAATCACGCACTCTGACTTTCGCTTTATACATTTTCTGCGGCTGAAATGTTACGTCGGAAACGTTAAAAACACCTTCATACCGCAAGCTCTGCAAGTCAGTCCATGTCGTTGTTTTTGTGGCAATAACAACATCGTTTTCGAGTATCTGAAGTCGTGATATTGACTCATTGACACCGTAAAATTCCGGACGCCAATCGTATCCTGAAATCTGAGTATTGACCTTAATTTGAGTCGGCTTTTGCGATACCGACAGGTACGGAGACTGCTGAGGGGTTATGGTAATACTCTGGAGTGTGGGAGGAGTGGTTCTGCAATGAAACCGTCCCAGAATTCTCGATTCACTGCTTCCATATTGATTGACCACAGCGATTTTGATCCAGCAATTATTGTTTTCACGGTACACATACCCGCTGAAATTCGGTATTGAGTATGACTGCCCGTCGCTGACCCCTTTTGATGATTTGTTTAGAAAGTCTTCACCCGCATCGTATTGATTATTGTCATTAGCATCGATATACACTTCGCCCCGATCATATCCCGATGTATTAGGGTACTGCTGTCCCGCAGGGAGAACATCAATACTGTAGTTATAACGGACTCCCGTCCATGTGTGCCCATATTGACTCGCGTCAAAAATACGGACAGTTTGTATATACGTTTTAGCAGGTATAGTACCTGAAATATCAGGAACTGTGGGATCGCCTATGACCTGCCTGTCGTTTGATATTGTCGGATACAATGTACTGAAATTCGGCGATGTCGGCATAGGAGGCTGTGCAGGTGTCCCGTACGCAAAATTAAGTGTAATTGAGGTACTTGCGCTTAAGTAAGAGGAATCACACGCATACATTCGAAACGTATCTGTACCTTCCTGAAATATTTCTCCTGGCTGAAACTCGTAATCAAAGTTTCCTCCGGGTATGCTGATTTTACCATCGTCGGCGCGCCAATATGTCCTTTGATTTAGGTGAAACCGCTCGTCAAATACGGCATAGGCATTAGGCCCCTCATTGAATTTATTAACCGGTTGTACATATCCTCGTATTTTAGGCGGGTTGGTATTTATGGTCATTCCTGAGGAATAGGGTTTCCATGTACCCTGATCGTAAATGTGGGTAATCACAGGCTTGCTTGGAGCGGTATGGTCATAAATATAATCTCTGTAGTTTGAAGATGAATTACCTGCTTTATCAGAAGCTGTTACAGTGATGCGGAACTCATGCGCCTCTCTATATATAACATCCCAGTTGGGAGTCGGATAATAGTTTATCTGCAGAGTAGAGTCGTGCGCTTGTGTTCCAGCTATATTCTGGTTAAGAGTCGTATCTCTGAGCGATATGGAAGCTGTACTCCAGTCTACCCCGGAGGCGCTGTCAGTGATCCTGCCATAAATATTATCGACCAGAAACATATAAAGCATATTGGTTCTCGATCCTATTTTAACGACATACACCGTCACAGTGGGCGCCGTTGTATCGAGCACGACATGCACCGGTTCGGAATGTAAAGATTCCCCATCCGCGTTGGAGGCGGTTGCCGTGATATTGAAATCACCGGTAGCCATAGTTGCAGTCGCGCTCCATTGCCCGTCTGCGCCAACGATAATCTGTGCAGGTACTGTCGGGGAAACAAGTGTCCCATCTCTATAAACCGTTATTGTCGTGCCGGCTTGCGCTGAACCTTGTATAAGGACAGCAGGCTGAGCGACGCCTTGCTGGTTATTGTTTGTGTAAATGGTCTCACCCACAACAACAGTTTTACCGCCAAATCCGGTAAAAGCGGGGGCGTTCGGCACATCGGCATATGCCGAACATGACAGTCCAAGAATAAACATGGCAGCAAAGAAATACAATACTCTACGATAGGGTTGCATGCTGATACCTCATAAAATTAGGTTTAATAATATATTGAAATATAGGTTTAATATCGGTAGATACGCGTAACTTCAAAGATAAAAGCCGCAGATAAATGCCCGGTTGCCTTAATATGTGTGCCCTGATATCAAAATAAAGAGACTCATGGAATTGCCCAAACCAAAAAAAGGGTATAAACATGGTTTTCCCTCAATATAAGTTGCTGAACCAAACTAGGCAGTGTGCCTCATTTAAATATAACTCCTGAAACGCTCTGAAAAACAGCCGGCTGTCAAAACAGCAAAATTTTCCGAGGGCAGGGATTATCCACACTCAGATAATTTGTTTTCACTGAATATCCGTAACATGACCAGCATACCGGCAGTTCCGGATGTGCATATCATCAAGCGCCGCAGATAACTTAGCTGTATAATATATTTATAACATGCAGAATGGGAGTTGTCAAAATTCTGATAATTTTATTTAAATATCGCGCATGACAAGCAGTCGGTACAGGCTCTTGCAGGCCTTTTCCCAACAGATATTCTGCTGTAATTTTGCCGAGTTACCTGTCCTGATATGTTTCCTTCATTTTGAAGGTACAACGCAAAGCAGACTCATTTGCAGATTATTGTTTGACAACAATCTTATAAATGCGCATGAGCGTTTCCTCAGATGGATGCGGTATATTGTTCGGCCCGCCTCCCACATCGGCAAATGCCGTAACAGAACCGGCGGCAGGTATATCGTCGTAAAGCACAACAAAACCATCAGTTAAGCCGGTATCGACGTAGACTCTGTAATATTTTCCGGGTATAGTGCTGAACCCTATACTGATGGAGCCCGACTGCTGGTCAATACCGATTTGAGATACCTCAAAGCACGATGATGAACTTGCAGGAGATGTCCCTGCGATGACTTCTTCGTAATCAGAAAGCGCGTCACCATCGGTATTCGGGTTGAGCGGACTGCTTTGATACGTGTTCACCTCATCCCCGTCAGGGAGCCCATCGTTATCCGTATCGGCATGGAATGGGTCAGTGTGATAATAGAGCAGTTCATCATTGTCAAAAAGGCCGTCACTGTCCGAATCGCCGTTCACAGGATCAGTTCCCCACATATATATTTCGTCGTAATCGGTTAGCCCGTCATTATCTGTATCAGGCAGGAGCGGGTTGGTACCATAATCAAATTTTTCCTGTCCGTCAGTCAAACCGTCCTCATCCGTATCGGGATGATTAGGGTTGGTTCCGTCTGTGGTTTCCATCCCGTCAAAAACGCTGTCATTATCCGTATCCGCTTCAAGCAAATCAGTGTTATAATAAACTACCTCGTCATAATCGGATAGGCCGTCACTGTCCGAATCAGTGTTTGTAGGGTCGCTTCCCCATGTATAGATTTCGTCATAATCATTCAACCCGTCAGTATCTGTATCGCTGGCAAAAGGATTCGTTCGATATTCCGCCCACGGCTGATCCTTGGCACCTGCAACATACGCATAATCCTGAGTTATGCCGGACGCGGCAATACCGGTTGAATTGCCGTCCATATTGTCTGTTTCCCAAAAAATGAAATAACCGGTTCCATCAGAAACGACGCTTGCCGTATCCTGAGAGCCGGAAGTAAAACTGTTTACAAGAAATTCCGCCCTGCCGAAAGTCCCTTCCGCATTCATGAACCTGCCGACAAGATCATAAGAATTACCCTGAAAATCGCCTCCCATACTCTGCCATACAAGCAAATATCCATCTCCGTCTGACGATGCGCTTATCGTAGACTGTGTGCCCGTACTGTATGTATTGACAACCACATCACCAGTCAAGGCGTTCCCTTCATTGTCAAAAATTTTGGCAAAAACGCCGAGGGAATCGCCCTCACCAACGCCATCCCAAGTAATAAGGTATGTATTCCCGTCGGAAGCAGTAAACGGTTCTTTCTGAATTCCGGCTGTATAGGTATTGACACTAAACTCACTGGTTACGGGAACGCCGTCATTATCAAATATACGGGCGAATATTCCGTTATCGCTCCCATCCTGATCTTTACTCATCCATACAACCAGATAGTTCGTACCGTCAGAAGCCGCACACGGAGACTGCTGGTTGTTGGCGGTGTACTGGTTCACTGGTATTTGTCCAGTAACAGGGTTACCCTGTTTATCAAACATGCGCGCAAATATTCCGTCATACTGCCCGTCCTGCGCATAGCTTTCCCATACAATAAGATAGGTATCTCCATTGGATGCTATGGATGGATATTCCTGAGTTTGTGATGTGGTTTCATTGATGGTCAACTGACCGGTTAAATAATTTTCTTCATTATCCAGCATAACAGCGTGAATACCGCTTGTATCCGAATACCCGTACCCATCCCAGACAACAAAGAAGTTCGCGCCGTCAGACGCCGCTACGGGATGAAACTGCCCGTTAGTAGTATACTGGTTGATAACAAATTCGTTACTGAGAAAACGCCCGTTATATCCCAGATACCTGCCTGTAACGGCATAATTACTGCCATCCTGAAGATAACTTTGCCAAACGGCAAGGTACCTGTTACCGTTACATGCGGCAACCGGAGCCATCTGCTGGTTGACAATGTACGTGTTCACGACAAAATCATCAATACACACAGCCAGTTCCATTCCATCTTTGAGTCCGTCGTTGTCGGCGTCTGCTGTGGACGGCGGAGTCAGATATATGAACAATTCGCGCAAATCGCTTAACCCGTCATTATCAGTATCTGACAAGTACGGTTTGGTGTGATAGTGAATGACCTCATCATAATCGGAAATTCCGTCAGCGTCAGAATCATCTTCAGCCGGATTGCTTTCCCATGTGTACACCTCGTCATAATCATTTAATCCGTCATTATCCGTGTCCGGCAGGTACGGGTTAGAGCCATACAGCACCTCGGCGCTGTCGATAAGCCCGTCATTATCAGGATCAGGATCTTTCGGGTCAGTAAAATAGGTTTGTATTTCGTCAAAATCGGATAACATGTCATCGTCGGAATCATTGTCAAGCGGGCTGGTGCGTTCATTACCGGATTGCCCATACAGATACGTATGGACTTCAATATAGTCAGACAACCCGTCGTTATCGGAATCATTATCGTATGCAACGGTCAAATACCCATAGACCGCTTCTATTTCATCATAATCCGTAAGCCCGTCCGAATCGGTGTCTATGAGTACCGGTGACGTGTTATGCACATACATTTCATCATAATCGGAATACGAGTCATTGTCGCTATCAGAATCGTGCATTTCCGTAACGTATTGCGCCCATATTTCAGGCTGAGTGCCGATAAGGTGCACAAACTCACGGGTGACCACCGTCGCGTAAACACCGGCTGAACTTCCATCCTGTCCTGAACTTGTCCAAGCCGTCATAAACTGTTGTCCATCGGAAGCGACAGCCGGATTATTCTGATTAGAGTCCGTATAGCTGTTTATATGAATATCATTCCCATAGAAAAATCCGGAACTATCGAGAAACCGGGCGTAGACTCCCTCCAAAACATCGCCGGGCCTGTTGTAACTGTACCAGCACACCATATAATACGCGCCGTTCGATGCCGCAACGGGATGAGAATCGGTAGAACCGGTGTACGAATTGATAAGTATCTGCCCGCCGGAAAGCAACCCATCCGAAGTTATGAACCTGCCATATATACCGGCGGTGTCTTCAGCGCCGTACCCTTCCCATAGGACAAGATACGATTCTCCATCTGAAACAACCTCAGGATATCTCTGCGCATTTACAGTATACGTATTCACTTTGAACTCGTCGGACAAAAACGTACCGTCACCGGACACCAGCCGGGCGCATATTTCGTAATTGCCGTTTACATTGCTTTGCCAGACAACAAGATATGATCCTCCAACCGATGCGGCGCATGGACGTTCCTGATCATACAAGGTATTCTGGTTAATGATAAATTCGTTTCCCGCAGGAACACCATCGATGATTGTAAACCTCGCGTGAATATCGTACTCCGATGCGTCAGGAGAATCGCTCTGCCAGACAACAAGATAGTTTGAACCGTTCGATTCGGACTGCGCGTATGCCTGACCATTCGAAGTGACAGTATTAACTATAAACTGGGAACCAACCGGCGCGCCTGCGTTATCAAACAGTTGCCCATAGACACCGTTTGAATCCTCAGTACCGTACCCATCCCACGTAACAAGGAACGTACCTGCGCACGACGACACAGATGGATTTGCCTGCGCATTTGCCGTGATGGTGTTGATGATAAAATCAGCGTTCTCCGCATATCCGGTACTTGTTGTGAACGATCCCATGATTCCACTGCTGTCACCGCCGCTTTTGCCCTGCCAGACAAGCATATAGCTGTTCCCATTAAATGCTATGCGAGGCAAACTCTGGCTATCGGCCGTATAATCGTTTACACGGAATTCAGGTGTATACAGGCACAGTTCCCGCCCGTCAATCACACCATCGTTATCAGAGTCATTATCGAGCGGATCAGATCCATACTCATACAGCTCGTCATAATCGCTCAATCCGTCGTTATCCGTATCGCCGGCATATGCGTTCGTGCCATGAGCAACTTCAAGGGAATCAATGAGTTTATCCTCGTCTTTATCCGCGCTATACGGGTCGGTGCCATGAACCTGATATTCTTCATAGTCGTTGAGCCCGTCATTGTCTATATCAGCCACAGCCGGATCGGTAAATGAAGTATACACTTCAAAATAGTCATCAAGGCTGTCGTTATCCGTATCCGTTGAGTTCGGATTCATGCGGTATTTGCTCCAGCCGCCGGTTTCCGTCCCGATAAACTGCACAAGTTCCTGACTGACGATGATCCCGCAAATGTCATATCCCGTTCCGCTCACGTACCGTGCCCAGACTGCAATGATTTCAGCGCCGTTGGAAGCCGGTACGGCGTTTTCATTTGAATCGCCAGTAGTGTTGATTTTCATAACATCTCCGTCAGGAATTCCCGTATATGACACTTTCCGTCCATATATATCTTTCGGTGACAGGCGCGTTTCCCAGACAGCGAAAAAATTGGACTCGATGTTAGTAACCCGAGGTTTCTCTTTCTGCACAGTCCCTTCCGAAACAACCTGCTGAGCTCCCTCCAGCGTTCCGTCACGGTTTATAAACCTGCCGCAGATGTCTGCCTTAGAACTGGTTTCGCTACTGAGCCAAACGGCATAGTACATACCAAGAATTTCATTCCAGACCACAGAAGGCCTCTCCTGAGTATTCTGCTGTTCAACAACAACATATCCATCGTGATTGATGCCATTTATGATAAATTCACCGCTCAGGAACGATCCTGTCGCGTCACCTTTGACGCGGCGGCCGACAATATCGCTGGCAAAAATCTCGCCGCCTATTTCTGACCTGCCATCCCAAACAACCAGATAATCCTCACCGTCGGAAACGACGACAGGGCTTTTCTGTGAATAATCGGTATATTCATTTACCATAAACTCACTGCCAATAAAATTACCGTCATTATCGATAAACTGAGCGAATACATCATAAGAATCAACTCTGCTTTCATCGACCCATACAGCAAGAAAATTTTCGCCGTTGGACGCGAGCCTGATATCTCTTTGCCTGCCTGTGGTGTAGGTGTTTATCATGAAATTACCAGTTTTAAAAGATCCGTCATCGCCGAGAATACGCCCGTAAAAGTCGCCAAGGTTTGTCCAGTCGAAATGACGCCACGCGAAAAACAGGTTTTTGCCGTCAAACGCGATATCACCCTCCCATACCCATGACGGATCGTGCTGGCTGATGATAAACGGATCGCCATCAAACTCCCCTTCAGGCGATATGTAACAAACGCTCAAATCCGACGAGTTGTACCCTGATTCAGACGCCCACGCGACAATAAACCGCTGTCCGTCCGAAGCCGCTGACGGCAACTGGGCGCTGTTGACGCTCACACGGAATTCAGGAACCATAATAAATGTCTCGTATCCGTCGATAATCCCGTCGTTGTCCGAATCGTTATCAGAAAGATCCGTTGCGAATCGAAACAGCTCGTCATGATCGGTGATACAATCGGCATCGGTATCTTGAGACAACGGATCTGAGAGATACGTCATTACCTCTTCGCCATCATTAAGCGCGTCTTTGTCTGTATCGGAATCAACCGGATCGGTCTGATACACGTATATTTCCTGATCGTCTCTCAAACCATCTCCATCCGTATCGATTTTGAGAGGATCTGTGGCGTAGGTGAAAATTTCTTCACCGTCGGAAAGAGTATCATCGTCGGAATCATTATCGAGCGGATTGGTGTAGTAGGTGTTTACTTCAGCGCCGTCTGCCACGCCGTCGCCGTCGTAGTCTGAATTGAGCGGATCAGTATGGTAATCAATAATTTCCTCATAATCACCAAGGCCGTCCTCATCACTGTCAGGGTTATTGGGGTCAGTATTATATCCGACAACCTCCTGATAATCGGTCAGCCCGTCATTATCCGTATCGGGAGCCAACGGGTCGGTCTGGTAATCGAATTTTTCCTGTCCGTCGCTCAATCCTTCCTGATCGGTATCAGGATTTGCGGGATTCGTTCCGTCCGAAACTTCCAGCCCGTCCTGAACACCGTCATTATCGGTATCAGCAAGAGCAGGAGCGGTATGGTGCACAAACAGCTCCTCATAGTCAGTAAGATTATCCCCGTCTGTGTCAGATAAAATCGGCGAGGTAAAAAACTGATACGCTTCCTGCCCGTCTGTCAGGGTATCGCCGTCAGTATCATTATCAAGCGGATCTGATTGGTATATATGCACTTCCTCTCCGTCAAGGAGCCCGTCATTGTCCGTGTCGGGATCATCAGGCAGGGTATGATAATCAACAGGATTATCGTGATACAAAACCCCCATGGCATCGAGGTAAATCGAATTCAAAGAGACCAAACGCGCGTAGTTATCGTAGTAAACCTGTTCATTAGTCCATGAGGATGTTCCTGTCATCTGCAATTCCGATAAATATGATCGTTTCCATGTAAGCAGTAGATTCTGTCCGTCCGTGCTGAGACTAAACAGAGTATACTGATATTCAGGGTATTCGCCGGAATCCCATGAAACAAGTTTCACGTTCGACCCGAGCTGAGCGCCATCTGAGGTAAAAAGTTTGGCATACAGCCCGTCACCACTGCCCCAAATGGCAATAAACATGCCGTTGGCATACACGATAGCCCTTACCCATGCCATGTTAAAAGAAAAGCTGTTCACCAGAGTCTGTCCGGCAGAATCATAAAAACGAAAATAACAGGTAGTCTGGTCCTGAAAGTTCACCAGATAACCATTGCCGCCAAAGACAACCTGTTTCGGCTCGGCATAAAAAGCTCCGTTGGTCTGAAGCTCGAAAGCTTCGACAGCTGTAGAACGCGCGTACTTTGTATAGGTACTGCCTTTCCACACGGCAATATAATCGGAACCATCAGACCCCAGCCCGTATATATAATGCGTATTTCCGGGCAGAGGCAGGTTGCCGCCCTGCAAAATTCCCTGAGGAGATATGTATTGAGCATATAAGTCATCATCGCGATCAAACAAAACGACATATTTCGTGCCGTCAAACACAATTTGCGCTGAAAAATATTTTGCGTTATCGAGCAGATAAAAACTGATTGGCAAATCCATTTCATTGATCTTTTGCGGTGAGCCCACAGGCTCAAAAACAGGACTGACAGCCAATCCGTACAGATTGCGGACGAATTCGCCCTCATTATCCAGTTCAGCCTCATTATCCGCCTCGAAAATCACATAGTACCCGGCGTCTGCTCCGGCTGAAGCAATTTTAACAGTATCCAGCGCATTAAGACTGCTCGCCTGCACATCAAGTACGGTTGACATAAGCGTTTGCCCGTTTCCGTTCAGCTTTACAAGCGACAGCAATGAGCTTCTTATTTCGGAATAGTCAGGCATAAACCGTTCAGACGGTCCTGACCTGACAATAACAAAATCAGATCCGTCATAAATGGAATCAATATAATGACGTACAGAGGAGTTATTTATGCTATGAATATTTTTGTACGTATTGTGTGATTCTTCCCCGTCGAGCAGTCCATCATCATCGGTATCGTTATCAAGAGGATTGATTCTACTGTCCAGCAATTCAATCTGGTCGGACACATTGTCATTGTCACTATCGTATGAATTGGGCAGGGTATTATAAATGTTGACCTCGTCCCCATCTGAAAGCGTATCCGAGTCGGTATCTCTATCAAACGGATCGGTAAAGTGAACGCTCCACTCACTGCCGTCATAGAGTCCGTCGTTATCCGAGTCAAATTCATATCCGTCGATAGTCCCGTCGTTATCACTGTCAGCGCTATGAGGGTCGGTAAAATATATTTCATCTTCTTTTTTATCAGGGATTCCGTCTCCGTCAGAGTCGGAATTGGCAGGATTCAGTGCATGATTCACTTCGTAATAATCGGTATACCCGTCATTATCGGTATCGCTGTCAAGCGGATTTGTCTGATGCGTGACAACCTCCTCGTAATCGGTGAGTTCATCGTTATCACTGTCAGTATCGGCGGGATTGGTGCCGTATACCATTACTTCCTGATAATCCGACAGCCCGTCGTTGTCGGTGTCGCTGACAGTCGGGCTGGATGAGTAAAGGTTGGCTTCATCACCGTCAGGAAGTCCGTCATTATCAGTATCTTCCTTGATCGGATCAGATGCATATATCAAAATCTCATTGCCGTCCGGCAATCCGTCGTTGTCGGTATCGGCAATAACTGGATTGGTGCCGTATACAACCACTTCGTCTCCATCCGATAGTTCGTCCGCGTCAGTATCCGGGTTGAGAAAGTCTGTGCCGTACACAGGTTCCTGAGCATCGCTGAGCCCGTCATTATCTGTATCGTCTGTCAGGGGGTTCGTTCCATCCAATAATTCCTGCCCGTCTGAAATTCCGTCATTGTCGGTATCCGCGTTGTTCGGGTCAGTGCGCCATATGCCTGAAAAGTCACTGAATGACATATTCCTTTCAGCCATCAGCTCCAGAATCCGGGCGTCAAAAATCCTGCCGTTTACCTTCATTGAACCATAAGACAGCAGAAAACAGTCCGTCCCGTTATAAGCGATTCTGCTCCCCGGGATACTAAACGGAGAGCCGATCAAATCTCCGGTACCGGAAAGTAACACGGCATTGTCATTTCCCCCGGAAGAAAAACATAAAAGATATTTATCACCGACAGCCGTAACTCTTTCTATATCAGTACCATTGATAATAAATTTTGGGGATGACAAGGGCGCTCCTGCGGTATTGTACGCCCGTGCATAAAGTTCGGTATGACTGCCTGCATGATGCATCCATACGATAAGATACGTCGATCCGTTACTTGCCGCATGGGGTATGAACTGCCACGCTTCATCAGGAGTATTCACCGCGAATGTCGATCCATTGTTAATCCGAGCGACGATTTCGCTGTCCCAGTCTTCTTCTCCAAGGCTTGTCCAGACAATACAGTGCCCTGACCCGCTTGAGGCTATATCTGTGTAAACATTTCCATACTCAGACATGTTGTCACCAAAGGTAAAGTACCCGATTTCAAAACGGTCATCATCCTCAATGAGAAATTTATAAATGGCTGTTTCCGTAAGTGAACTTGACGTATAGGCGGCCACGTAATCGGATCCGTCATATACCATAGACGCGGCGTAATGGCGTGACAGGATATCGTCAGTGCAAATATGAAGGGTGATATGATCCTGATCGCCAATCATTGTTCCGTTTTCTGTGAATTTCTGCCCGCTTACGTAGTACCGGTAATGCCATTCCTGTTCAATGGTTGAATAGTATGCCTGGTAATTTGTCCACATCGTGTAGTAATTGGTTCCGTCAAAGACAATCTGTCCGATAATCTGGTCATAGCCTGTGCTCGCATTCGGCCTGAATGCCTGTCCGGATACAGCGCCCCGATCATCAAAAAACTGTGTATACATAAGTTTATCGCCCCATGAATCTGTCCATAGGCAGAGGAACCGTGATCCGTCATACAGAACGTCCATGGGCGAGCCGTCGTCAATGATAAACGGGGATAAGGAAAGGTACACTTCGCTACCGTCGGTTATACCGTCGTCATCCGAATCATTATCGAGAGGATTGGTATTGTATTCAGTAACTTCACCGCCGTCGGAAATCAGATCGGAATCGGTATCAGGATTGTTTGGATTGGTAAAATAGACTGATGTTTCATCAATATCGCTGAGCCCGTCATTGTCTGAATCCTGTGCGAATACGAAAGAATGCCACACCAAAGCGCATAAACCGATACACAGCGCCACTGCACGACGTTGGTGTATATTAGTCATCATTATAGTAATCCTTTTTCAAAAGATTGGGCGTACTGAAAAAGCCGCTAAGCTTCTCTTTTAATATATCACCACGAGGAACGTCAGCAATGTGGTGAGATCATCGTGCAACATAATATAGTAGATCAATTTAATTATAACATGCCATTGGCAGAATGGCAAATTTGAAGCTAATTTTAATCCTATCCAGCCCATGCTTCAACGTTTAAGATGGGAATGTTCAATACAGAATATCTGGCAATAAATGGTCGGCGAGAGTATAATAGATAAAATATACGCCATTAGCTCTGGATGCAAAGTTTATAGGCCGCTATACAGTAGCGCAAAAACAACCGGCATATGAGGAAATTACTATGGACAGCGATATGAATTCCACCTGTTTTTCACTTCTTTTAAAAGCAATCTGTTTAGCATCGGATATTCACAAGAAGGAGCGCCGCAGGGACAAAGATCAGTCGCCCTATATAAATCATCCTGTTGAAGTATCGAAAATAGTGGCTGAAATAGGCGCTATCCACGATCCGAAAACCATCATAGCCGCTATCCTGCATGATGTTCTGGAATCGTCGGAGATGAATGAAGAAGATCTGGCATCAGTTTTCGGCACGGAAATCGCCTCTATCGTGCAGGAAGTTACCGATGATATGACTCTTCCCCGCAAAATCAGGAAACAGCTTCAGATAGATCATGCCGCAAAACTGTCGCCGCCGGCACGTGCTATAAAACTCGCGGACAAAATTTCAAATGTACAAACAATTTTTCACACCAGCGACGAGGTATGGCCTGTGAAAAAACAAAAAAAGTACCTATCGTGGGCGCAAAAAGTAGTTGAGCAGTTACACGGCACAAATGAATCCATGGAAACTTATTTCACGGATTTATGCCGGAAGGCAGAGGATTACCTTGCTCAAAGATGAAAAATCCGCTCCGATCCGGTACCAGCAAAACTATTTCAGCAACGACGGTTCAGTTTTAGGTGCAACGGATTCCGGTTTTGCTTTTGGCTTATTTTCCGGTTTCTTAATTTTTTCCGTTTTTTCTTTTTTAGGTTCCGCATCTTTCGAAGATATGGAGAACGCGGAGGGTTTCTTTTCTTCCTTTTCTACTGTGCTCCATCCAAGTTCAAACGATATAAACTCATCGTTTTTTTTCCGGGATGCAGTCACGCGGAGATTAATATTGCCTTTCGGGGTCAAAGAGATGGAATCGTCGCCTTTTGTAACGGTCAGTTTGCCTGCTTTTAACGCATTGGCGAGTTCATTAATATACGAAACCACATCAGAGACTTCCATATCCTTCTTGACGATCAACTCTTTTTTTGACATACAATTATTCTCCTGTTAAGCTGTTTTTAGAAGTGCACAAACCTATTTTATCAACAAATTAAACTTTCAGAATAACAAAGAAATGTTTAAATATAATTAAAATGGGAGCGCTGAAAAAGATTCTAAGTTGCTCTTTTAAGATGTCATCACGAGGAGCGTTAGCGACGTGGTGATCTCAAAATGAATAGAGCTGAGATTGCCACAGCCCCTTTGGGGCTTCGCAATGACATTCTCTTGTG
>QZJZ01000076.1 GCA_003599815.1 Candidatus Auribacter fodinae | reverse complement strand
GCTGAAGTAACCGGCAAAAAGAACACGGCAAAAGCGGTCAGTGAAGCGTACTTTAACACCCTCAATACATTAGGTTCAGAGTTCCAGACACTGCTGTTCACTCCGCTGTCAGATATAGAAAACGCCTGCGGGCCTGTTCTGGCTGAAGCCATCCGGCGACTGAGAGACAGGGAAGTGTATATCAGCGAAGGATACGACGGCGAATTCGGGCATATCACCGTATTCAAGCCTGATGAAATTAACGGACTGAATACAGGCGCTCTGTTCGGCTCAGACAAACCAGCGGCGACTCTGCCGGTGCGCCCTAAAAGTTCCATTCTTTTTGACATCAATGCATTCAAAGAATACAAACCCATCGCTGAAATTATTCCGGAACCTAAAAAAAAAGAGCAGTCAAAACAGGTAACCGCTCAGCAATCTGACGCCATCGCGTTTGGCGAGGGCGTTTGCCTTGTTATTGCCGGGCCTGGCGCGGGAAAAACCCATATCCTGACCAGCAGAATTGTCTCACTGATTAAAGACAAAAACGTGCCGCCGGAAGAGATTCTCGCCATAACCTTTTCCAATAAAGCGGCTCAGGAAATACGCGACAGGGTTGAACAGCAATTACCGGGATGCACTGCGCCAATCAGCACGTTTCATTCGTTCGGGTTATCCATTGTACGAAACCACCTTTCGCTCTGCGGCAGGCAGGACGGGTTCCAGCTCATTGATGAGGAAGACAAACAGGCTATATTCAATTTGATGTGCGAGTCACCGAAGGAATCAAAAACAATGATGCGCCTGATGTCAGCATTCAAAAACGGCATACTGAATGATGATCTTCCCGCAGAACTGATTAACAATTATGCCGCGCACCTGCGAAAAATCAATGCCTTCGACCTTGATGACCTGATCTATGTGCCCGTACGCCTCATGACCGCCTATCCGTCACGCATCGAACAATATACGCAAAAATACCGATGGATACTGATCGACGAATATCAGGACATAAACCGCCGCCAGTACGAACTTATCCGTTTTCTTACCGATACGCCATCGCCGAACCTGTTCGTCATCGGCGACCCGGATCAGGCGATATACGGGTTCAGGGGCTCGGACGTTACGCTGATACGCCAGCTGACCAAAGATTATCCACAGGCTGAAACCATTACGCTGGATAAAAGCTACCGGTGCCCTGAGCCGATACTGAAAGCGGCAGGACAAGTATTACAGCATAAAAATTATCTGAGCGGCACACCGGACGATGTAAAAATCACCCTGTTCGAGTGCGCCACAGACACGGCTGAAGCAGACCGAATCGCCGGACAAATCGAAAGAATGATAGGCGGAGTGCGCAGTTTTTCCATTAATAGCGGAATGAGCGACGGAGAAGAATATCAGGACATACAGAGTTTCTCCGATTTTGCGGTGTTATGCCGCACCGCGCATATGTTTGACGGGTTCATTACCGCGTTCGAGAATCACGGCATCGCATATCAGGTGGTCAGCTCAACGCCATTTTTCATGCGTGAACCGTTGTATTCCGTTTTAAAGTCGTTAAAGCATCTGTATTTTATCGAAGAGGGAGACATTTCTCAGAAATCGGTTGAAATATCGTCCGACGATATTGTCAGACAGCTTATTGAGAACAATGCCCCTCTGCGCGATATCCTTGATGTTGCGCTCCGCCACGAGGGGATTGACGAGCATGACCGCATCTGCTTAAAGTCTATGGCTGAACCGTTTGGCACAGATTACACCTCGTTTTTCGCATCCCTTATGATGCGGGAAGGGCTGGATGAATACGACAAGCAGGCGGAATCCGTATCGCTGATGACTCTTCACGCCTCAAAAGGGCTTGAGTTTCAGGCAGTTTTCATTCCCGGTTGTGAGAACAACATAATACCCTTCGAGATATTCGGCAAAAAAACAGATACCGAACTTGCCGAAGAAGAACGGCTTTTTTATGTTGGCGCGACACGCTCAAAAAAATACTTGTTTCTGTCATGCGCACAGCGAAGGATGTTGAGAAACAGGGTATTGAACCAGTCGCGCAGTTACCTGCTTGATAGAGTGGAACAGGAGCTTCTGAAAAACGAAAAGCGTCCTAACCGCTATATCCAAAAAAACGAGCAGTTATCCTTATTTAGTTAAGTAAAATCATAGCGCATCTGTCAAAGTATTCGGTTGGAGCAATAAAAAAATCACAAAATGTCATTTCGAAGCCCGAAGGGGTTGTGGCAATTTCTAGTTATTTTGAGATCAACACGCCGTTAACTCGCCTCGTGATGACATTTATAAATATATTGTAGGGGCAAGACACTGACTTACCCGTTGTGGTGAGGCTTAATATTCATGCTGATATCCTGTAATGAAGTACCTGCATTGGATTCTACAAATTCAGGTTACTTAAATACGGCGATTTTTATCTGCGGTGGAATGCATGTCCAACATCACTATCAATGATCATTTGCGTATCAAAGCGAACTGAGGTAGGCAGATCGGTGCCCTGCCCCTACAATTATTATTTGCAGTAGAGAAGGTTAACCAATCTTGTCTGCGAATTATGTGACTTTTAGAGTGATGACATTTGAATAGAGAAACTTAGAAACTTTTGGATCAACCCCAGTTATTCGTTGTCCGTCTCGATTTCCATCAGGCTGACTTCTCCATCCTGAATGGAAAATTGCAGGTTGTAAGTGCACGTAAGGCTCTTATCGTCGCCGGCTACGAATGACATGGTAATTGTATAACGGCCATCGGGCAAAACTTCTCCAAGATCCGCTGTACACGCCAGTGATTTTTGAGGCAAGATAAGGCCTGTCTGCGGAATTTTGCATGACGATGTGTAACGTGTACCATCTTCACTGGTAACTTCAATCGAGCCTTCGGCATATAAATGAACGTTTCCTGAATTAATAAGCAATATTGCGCAATGAAACGTGTTGTTATTGAAAAGTTCCACTTTATCGACAGAATACTCATAATGTTGTGTTCCATCGACAATAATTCGAAGCGGAAAATTATAGCTTATACTCAAAACACCAAAACTGGAGGGGTCAACTTTATTTTGAAAAAGGATGCGGGCGTAATACAGGCCTTCAGCACCTTCTGGAATATTTACAGTAAAATCAATGGTCCCTGTCTTATTGGGTTCAACAGTAACTTCGGTATTCTCAAACGTTAACCATGTAGGGCTTTGGGGATTGATGGTCTCGTCATTCCATTTTAGTTCAACAGTAACCGGAACGGAGTAGTGGTTCGTGATATAGTATTTATTGGAAGACATGCCACCGGGTGGTATTTTCCCCTCATATTTACTGGGTTCGACAGAAATATTAGCGGAACATATTGAAACATACATTCCCATTAGACCAAATAATAAACCCAATAAAAAAACAAATACTTTTCTCTTCATAAAGTTAATTGTACCTATTTTATTGATAAAAACAACATTTAAATGCCTGTAAAATTAAAATATTACTATTACAGTGAATAAGTTTTCAAGATATTACGGAACGTATACTTCAATGGTAAGGTTGTTCATGTACGTCCCGGAGGTTGTAAGGGTACTGTGTACACCGGTAACAATCGTGACGTCAAATGGGTCTACCCAATCGTCATCACCGTCTGCCGCAATTATGCCCTGATTAGCGGCGACTAAATCACCGACAGTCTGGGAAGTAGTTTTAAGAGCCATATAACGCATATTAAGCCATGTAGCCTGATTAGTCGCTCCAATAGGAGGAGTCGACAAACCTTTTAATTCCGATCCGTACTTCCATGGAATTCTTTTAGTTCGGTCGCCGGAATGATAAAGATCGGGAATATTGTATGGATTAGATGTATACATGACTATCGACCAGCCGTTTCCGTCCGGAAAAACTTTAACGAACAGCTTTAACACAGAACAAGCGCTCACATTTGGCCACACCGCGGATGTTGGAAACGTGACGCTGTCGGTATTCAGAGAAAGTGACGCGCCGCTTTCATATTCATTAGTTCCCTGCGCGTCATCAAATACCTGTATTGTGGTGGCGGCGAAACACTGCGAAACATATGTTCCCGCTACACCTGTGGCTATAAGTACCAGCGCTAAGAAAAAGGTTGAGAGCTTATTCATAAATACCATTCAATAAATCTATTTCATAAGAACAATACTTAACTGCGCGGGGGATATCCCCGCGCAGTTAAGAAAATTCTTAATATATTACGGAACGTATACTGTGAGGTTAACGTTGTTCAAGTAAGTTCCACCTGTTGTAACAGATGTGTGCAAAGCAGCAATTAACGTAATGTCAATTAAGCCAGAAACATCATCACCGTCTTCAATGATTATGCCTTCAGCACCGGTAACAAGGCCGGCAATGGTCTCACCACTTGATAAACATGCCATCCATTTCGAAGCATCCCAGATCGCCTGAGTAGTTGCGCCGATAGCAGGTGTTGAGTCGCCTTTAGCCGCTGACCCGAATTTCCATGGAATGGTTTTGGTACGATCGCCGGAATGATACAGATCGGCGATTTCCAGATCCCAAGGGTTCGTTTCATACATTACGATCGTCCAACCGCTTCCTGCCGGGCTAACTTTGACGAACAGTTTTAATACGGAATAAGCATCCACATTCGGCCACACTTGAGCTGAAGGAAATGTTATACCACTGGTACTCAGGGTAAGTGACGCTCCGCTGTCATATTCATTATCTCCTGCGGCATTATCAAACACCTGGATTGTAGGCGAGGTACCGAAAGTACCTGATATAGCAAATGATTTGTTAGTTGTAGGAGCAGCAAATGAGCTTGCTGATAATGCCATAATTGCGATAAGAGCTGCTAAAGAAAGTAATTTTTTCATTTTTTTCTCTCCCTTTTGGTTACTTGATGATTCGTTTAACATGCTGATGACCAATTTTTTTATAATATTAGCCCTCCTTTTTATTGTTTAGTTTTTTTCAATAGTGGTACTAATCATTGTTATAACCGTTTTATTACGGAACTGTTATCTTATACATCCTTTGTTCAATATCCTCCGGAGCCTGTCCGCTCATATCAGGGTCAGCTCCCGTATCAACCCATGTTTTTGTACCGTCAGAATTGACATATATATTATCCAGAGCAGAACCATTAACACTGTTCCACCCTGTAAAATCCGGCGACCAGTATAGGGTAAATGGAGCGTAAGGCGGATCCATCGTCCATGTTAAACTGATGAAATTTGAAATTCTATTTATTGAAAGGAGTTCTATCGATTGCGCTATTCTCGGATATGCCAGCATGATTTCCCAGTATGTCCCGTTCCAGCGATTCCAGACAATGTGTGACTTATCGTTTATCTGAGGCGTTATATTCAAATACTGGTCATTCGTCAGGCTGGTCAGGGTTGTCCCGTCAAAGATATAGATATTGGCAATACTGCTATCGCCTCCAGACCAAACAATCGTGTCAGTACTGTTGATCTGAGGTTGGGAATCATTCGCCAGAGTGCTGGCAACCTGTATGATGGATACGCCGTCATAGTAATATATATCCTTGCTGGATGAAGATCCACCTGCCCAGACAATTGTTCCGCTGTCACTTATCTGGGGTTCTACATCGTCAATTGAATTGTCGGTTAACTGCGTGGTAATACTGTTACGATAGAGATATATTTCCCAATCAGAACCGTCAAACCCGCTCCACACGATATCACCGCTGTTGTTAATACGCCCATCGTTATCAGGCAGGGAATTGTCGGTCAACTGAACTGTTGAGGAACCATTATACTTAAAAATTTCATAATCCGAACCGTCAAACCCCACCCAGACAACCGTACCGCTGTCATTGATCTGAGGATCTATATCGTCCGTGGAATTATTTGTCAATTGAACTGTTGAAGAACCATTATACTTAAAAATTTCAAAGTCACTTCCATCAGACCCAGACCAGACGACCACGTCGTTATTATTGATTGCTGGCGTCACATCGTCATAATTATTATCGGTCAGGCGTGCGACTGTTTGCCCGTTATACAGATAAATCTCTGTGTCCGTTCCAGTTGAATGCCCGCCATCAGCTCCGTCTGAAGCGGACCATATAATCATTCCGTTGCCGTTGATTTGCGGGCTTGAAGCAAAATAGTTGAAATCAGTGAGCTGAATGGTTGTAACAGTATTGAAAAGATAAATATCCGAAGCGATGTGAATTGTGTTTTCATAAAGGTCTCCGCGCCATACAACTGCCCCCGTATTGTTAATATGAGGGTCAAATACATTCAAATAGGAAACCTGAAATATTACGTAGGTATTGATAACAAAGACGTTATCAACGACAGCCCAATCTCCCCACATTAAACCATCGTAAGCGCGCATGCGCAATGAAACAAACCCGCCGTTAATATCCGGCAAATCCGCAACCGAGTTCCATTCAAGAGTAAGCCCTATTCCCGGAGAAACGTTCGCCGTCACGCCAACAGCAGTAGCAGAACGCCATATCCCCTCATAATAATATTCAATTTCAATGGAACATGGGTCTGATTCCATGTCGGACAAGTCATAGATTATACCGATATTCCCCGAAGAACCGGCGGAAATCACATTAGATATCACAGGGGCAGAATTGGGAGGCCCAAAATAACCGCTCACAAAAAAAGTTATCGTCTGTCCTCCGTAACTAAAGTGAGCAACAGATGACAACAATCCAATTAAAATAATAACCCTAATAAAGAATAGCCTCATTATTCCTTTCAACCAGCAATCAAGCCGAATTTCAACAATTAAAAAATCACCTATTCCCGATAGAAGCTACTAATTCATATACAATTGTAAATTTCTCTATATAAATTATAACATATTATAACACATAAACAAAGATTTACTGACAATTATGTTGAAAAAATGTTCCAAAAAATTTTTGTGCTATTAAAAAAATAAGTTATCCCTTCCTATAAAGTATGAGCATCATCATTGGCTTACATTTTAATGTATTATACAAACTTCATACAGAAATTAAACTATTCAATTTTGAGTTGTATAGACTCCTCACAAACATCCTGTAACATTCAAGATGGCAAATGCGCTATTTACCCCCAGATCGGAATGAATGATATACCAATACTTCTATTATAATAAAGTTCGGCATTCAATATAAAAAATATACCAACACCAGCAACGTTCATTTTCGTGTCGCGGGAACAGTGACCGTTACATCGCTGGCGGACAACAAAACCTACACGCTTATGATTAACAAAACACACCGCCCGCTCATGCCTCAGCAAATGATAAGCTACACCAGCAGAATTGAGGGTAATCCCCGGCTTCCTGACGGCGAATACAGCGCAGAATTCAACGCATACCTTGAGGAAGCGCCTGACGTCAAATGGTCCGAATCACTGCGATTTACCATCAAAGACAAAGATATTCAGTATCCTTCGGACACGGAATAATCCCGGCGCGTTCTATGCGCTGTATGTAATTCTTTTCTTTGACACAATCCTGTGTCTGCTGATATATTTAATTATATAAAAATACCAGATTGGGAGTGCTGAAAAAAATTCTAAGCTCCTCTTTTAAGATGTCATCACGAGGAGCATTAGCGACGTGGTGATCTAAAATGAGTAGATCTGAGATTGCCACAGCCCCTTTGGGGTTTCGCAACGACATTCTCTTGTGACTGTTTCATCGCTTTCAGATTTTCATTAACGGTACCTAATGCAGAAGGCATACTATGAATGCACCTGTAAGTGAAATAACACGGTTTCTTGATCAGTTACATGATCCTGTTGCCTGCTTTCGGGTTAATGGTAAAATAATATACACAAATCAGGCATTCAGATCGTTATTGAACTACACAAAAAAACAATTTGCCAACCTGTCATATTCAAAAATTACCCCGCCGCACTGGCATGCACAGGACGAAAAAATACTTCATAATCAAGTCAATAACAAACCTTATAGCGAATCGTTCGAAAAAGAATTTATTTCCCAAAAAGGAATTAAGATACCCGTACGCTGTAGAATCGAATCTATCGATGGATGCGATGACTGTTTCTGGCTGTTCGCCTACGACATTTCCGAGGAAAAACAGTATATCGATAAGCTCCTGCATTCCCAGTCGAAATACCGCGCTATATTCGATGCCGCAAACGACGCCATATTTATTCATGATGTCGATACGGGAAAAATTCTCGATGCGAACCTGAAAACCTGCCTGATGTACGGCTACACCAGAGACGAACTGCGCCGCATCACTGTGGAATCACTCAGTTCCGGCGTCGCCCCCTACACCAACAAAGATGCGCTCGCTCACATCAAAAAAGCGTTACAGCTGGGTCCCCAGATTTTTGAATGGCACGCCAAAGACAAAAAAGGAAACCTGTTCTGGGTAGAAGTCAGCCTGAAACGCTCCTCTATTGGCGGTAACGACCTGCTTCTTGCCGTAGTCAGAGACATCACCGACCGCAAATTAACCGAAGCGTACCGGGATCAGCTCATCGCTCACCTTGAAGCAAAAAATGTTGAAATGGAACGATTCACCTATACCATCTCACACGACCTGAAAAGCCCTCTATTTACGATAAAAGGGTTTATTGAAATGGCTCAGCGAAACATTTCGCAACAGGCATTCAACTTGCTTCCTGACAATCTTCACCGGATAGGGCGCGCCGCACAGCGCATAGAAGATATGCTGAACGAGCTTATGAATGTTTCACAGATGGATTACTGGAAAATGAAAACCGAGCAGGTATCTCTCAAAAGCGTGGCGGCTGAAGCTGTAGAACTGCTTGCATCGTCTATAAATGAACAAAATGTAGTTGTCACTATTGACGAAGGACTGCCGGTAGTAGAGGGCGACAGACTGCGTCTCGTTTCCCTGTTGCAGAACCTGCTGGAAAACGCCATAAAATATATGGAAGACAATCCATACCCGGCAATTCGTGTTGGATCGGTTCTGGTTGATGGTCAAACAACAGTCTTTGTCAAAGACAACGGGTCGGGCATTGATATTGATAACAGAAAAAATATTTTTGAACTCTTCTACCAGATAGATGGAACTAAAAAAGGAAGCGGGCTCGGACTTGCTCTGGCTAAACACATTGTGGAATTACACAACGGTTCTATCTGGGTCGAGTCAGAAGGTAAAGGAAAAGGTACAACTTTTTATTTCACACTCAACATGAAAAAACAACTATAAGGATTGCCGCAATGTTTGAAACGTACCCAAGAATACTCATTATTGAAGACAACCCGGATCACGCAGAATTGATTATCCGCTCACTTGAGGTAACCGATTATGATATTTCACTCTATCATGTATCCGACGGGGAGGAAGCTCTGGACTTTTTATTCCGCAAAAACGAGTATAAGACGCTTACAAAAGACGATATGCCGAACCTGATCCTTCTCGACCTGAAACTCCCCAAACTGGATGGTTTTGAAGTGCTGAAAACTATCAAAAATACCGATTCCCTGCGCCATATACCTGTTATTGTCCTCACTACATCTAATATGGACACCGATATCCAGAAAGCATACGACCTGCAAGCAAACAGTTATCTTGTTAAGCCAATAAATTTTACATTATTTATCACCCTGATGGAGGAATTCGGCTCCTATTGGCTTGAGCATAATGTACGGCCTCTATCTGATAACGGAAAAGGATAATATGGACGAACCACTCTTTAACCTGTTACTGGTTGATCCCAATGATAATGATTGCAAAATTATACGAAACGCTTTTAATTCCTATTTTGACCGCTGTGTAATCAGTGCCGCCCATAGTGTTTCTGACGCGCGTGACTGCCTTAATTCCAATACATACAATATAATTATACTGAATGCCGCACTCTCCGGCGACGACGGAACAGCTTTTCTCCGCACACTGAAAAAGGCCCCTGTTATTGCCATGATCGATCCCCTGAATAAAAAACATGCCGCTGATCCGACCAACGCAGGCGCAGTTACGTATGTTGTCAAGACAAAGGCTGTGATGCGTAAGCTTCCCGAGCTGGCGGATCAGATACTGGCGGAAAACAATCTGAATTATAAAAAAAATTGCCTGAACACAAACGTGTCAGAACAATATAAAAACCTGTATTACTCAATGGAAGAAGGGATCGTCCTGCACGAAATCATATTTGACGGACAGGGAACTCCAATCGATTATGTTATTGTAGACGTCAATCCGTCATACGAAAAAATACTGTGTATAAAACGAGCAGACGCTATCGGAAAATACGCGGCTGATTTATATAATTCTCCAACACCGCCCTATCTGGATTTATACAGCCGTGTCGTTCAAACCGGACAACCGACTTCTTTCGATACCTATTACGCGCCCATGAAGAAATATTTTTCTATTTCCGTGTTTAAAATTGATGATTCAGAGTTTGCTACCGTGTTCAAAGACGTAACCAGTGTAAAACACATGTTTGATCAAATGAAACATCGCACGTCACGACTCAAGAGTAAACTCGATAAACTGCTCTCTGCACAAGATTCTCTCGACTTTTTCTCCATATCCGATATAACCAATATAGATGAACTTCAAAAAATCCAGGATATTTTCTCGCAGGTAACAAACGTCGCCTCAGTAATAGTAGATAATAAAGGAAACCGAATAACATCACCCAGCAACGAATGCCAGCCGTGTTATAATTATACCAAAACGCCAACTGCCTGCCATGGATGCCCTTTAACTCGTTATATGCTCAACAGGAATACCGGCACAAACAATGAATATACAAGCGCGTTTGAACCGTATTTTGATCGCGAAGAAGCGCCTATTGTCATCGCAGGGAAAGAAATGGCAAAATGGATTATAGGCAAATGCATACTAAAACATGCTGATGAAAACCTCATTCAAAAAATTTCCAAAAAAAAACAAATCACTATTGAAGAAGTCATTGCACAGCTCACCAGCAGGAATAATCATCATCAAATACCTTTTGAAAAGATCAAAGAGTTTCTCTGGCTTCTTGCCAAGGAAATATCAACTTTGGGATATAATAATCTCACACTCGCAAAAGAGCTGGAAAACAAAAAAATTTTTGAACAGGAACGAGATGCATTAATACATGAACTAGAGGAAAAAAATAAGGAACTCCAGCAGTTCGCATATGCCGTATCTCACGATCTGAAATCCCCTTTGATTACCGTTCAGGGATACCTCGGCCTCATTAAACGCAATCTCAATAACGAAAGCATTGAGCAGTTCAATCACGATTTATCAAGAATAAGCAATGCGGTATCAAAAATGCAGATGCTTTTGGACGACCTTCTCGAATTATCCCGTGTCGGCAGTGTAAACCACGACATTGAGTCTTTTTCACTCACGGATGTTGTCTATGAAGCAATTGAACTGGTTCAGGGCCGAATACTTGAACGAAACGTAACTGTCACTGTCGACCCATCACTGCCCGAGATAATCGGAGACAGAGTCCGCATCATGCAGTTGTTCCAGAACCTGATCGACAACGCGGTCAAATTTATCGGCGACACGGAACGCCCCTTGATCGAAATCGGATATCAGGAAATAGACAATCAGCCATGTGTTTTCGTACGGGATAATGGTATTGGAATCGCGGTAAAAGACCAGTCAAAAATTTTTGAACTTTTCACAAAACTCGATCCTGATTCATCAGGTACAGGTATCGGATTGACCCTTGTTAAACGTATTGTTGAAATGCACGACGGAACAATATGGTACACATCGGAAGGGGCAGGAAAGGGATCGACCTTTTATATTGCTTTTCCCGTTGAAAACACCACTAACCATTTATAATTCAGTTATAATGTACAGCGTCCAATTCTCTCATGGAGAACATGCCGTTTGCCCGCATGCCTCTTGCTCCAATTACAGGTTCAACCATCGATTTTAGCATAGACTTTGCGTGCAGGTTGGTGTATCTTTTAAATTGAAACGCCTGTATGGTGTAAGCATTTTGAAATCATGGCGGTATGATTTGGGATCGATGAAAACGCCATAAAAGAATGTCAGCGCAAAGTACCGAAGGGGCTGTGGTAATCCCCTCCGCCGCATTATGCTGAACGATGGTCGCTGACGTTTATCGTGATGGCATCTTAAAAGAAAAACTGAAAGACTTTTTCAGCGCTCCCAATCTGTGACGGCTTTGAATGGTATGAAAAAAACAGCCATAGAATCTTGTTCGTATCAAAAAATCAGAGCATCGTCATACCTCAATGATAAGTTTTAATTAGGACAGGCAACCGAGGAACTATATGAAAAAACGTGTAAAAGAGGAAACGCTGATATTTTTAGCGTGTCAAAATGGGTGCTTCTGTCAGTTGTGGTGGGATGCCTTGTTGGCGGGTCTACTTCCATATTTCTGGCAGGGCTCAACTGGTTATCGGATATAGCCGCCAGTTCACACAGTTATTATTTTCTCCTTCTGCCTTTCGCTTTATTTCTGAGTTCTCTCTCGATAAAATTCTTTGCTCCCGATGCCGAAGGGCACGGTACGGAAAAGGTGATTGAAGCAATCCACCGAAAAGACGGCATCATTAAAACAGCAGTCGTTCCTGTCAAACTTATAGCAACCATTATCACTATTGCCTTCGGCGGTTCTGCCGGTAAAGAAGGCCCATGCGCGCAAATAGGAGCGGGAATCGCGTCTTTTTTTGCCCGATTATTCCGTTTCGATGCGAATGACCGCAAAAAGCTGGTTATTTGCGGTATCAGTGCCGGATTTTCTTCCGTTTTCGGTACACCTCTTGCCGGAGCGATGTTCGGTGTTGAAGTTCTTTTTGTGGGGCGTATTCATTACGATGTCATGCTCCCGTCTTTTATATCCGGGGTTATCAGCTATAATGTATCTTCAGCGCTTGGTATCAGCTATGAGTACCATACACTTACAACCCCATTGACGTTTTCTCCGGTTTTATTTTACAAAATCATTTTCGCCGGACTATTTTTTGGTATATGTTCCTTCGTTTTAATTGAAATGATCTATATCGGCAAAAAGTTTTCGGATAAAATCAGAATATGGGGCCCTCTCAAAGGTTTTATAGGAGGATCGGTATTAATCATTGTAGCGCTTCTGATCTCCCCCGATTATCTGGGGCTTGGTTTAAATACCATCGAATCAGCGTTGAACGGAGAGAATGTTCCATGGTATGCGTTTCTACTTAAGTCGTTCACTACCAGTATGACACTTAATTTTGGCGGTAGCGGCGGAGTAGTTACACCTATATTTTTTGTCGGTTCCAGCGCAGGCAACATCTTTGCTCAGATCTTGAATATGGATATTACGCTCTTTTCTGCGCTGGGTTTTGTAGCGCTTCTGGCAGGCGCCGCAAATACGCCCATTGCCGCAAGTATCATGGCCGTCGAAGTGTTCGGATCACAAATAGCGCCTTATGCGGCTCTTGCATGTGTGATTAGTTTCCTGATGACAGGACATCGCAGTATTTTCCCCTCACAGATTCTGGCATTTCAAAAGTCAAAATTGATTAACGTTGAGCTTGAACAGGAAATTAGCAAAGTCAAACCTGATATTTAATCTGAACGCTAATACGGCAATTTTCACAATCAGATATACTAACTTCTGAAAAAGTATATAAATTGCTCTTTTAAAATGTCATCACAAGGAGCGTCAGCGACGTGGTGATCTAATCGTGGAGCATAATTGCCGCATGCCCTTCGGGGCAAAGTAGTGACAGGCTTTGTGAGTTTTTCATCATTCCCGGAATTAAAAAAAGGGCGGATACCTGAGTACCCGCCCTGAATTATTTTGACTGCCGAATCTTTATTCCTGCATGGAACGCTGAGGGACTGCGTAAGGACGCTGTGCAGTCCAGAACGTACAGGGAGTGTCAGCATGAGTCTTTATCAGCACCGACTCGCCCGGCTTTAATGTACGCGCGCACGGGGTCTG
>QZJZ01000099.1 GCA_003599815.1 Candidatus Auribacter fodinae | reverse complement strand
ATATCCTGCCTATGAATCATTTCTGGTACAATACACCACTCTTGCGGACGAAGAGATTATGCTTATAGCCGGTAAGGGCGATAAACAAACCATCACTTCATTGATCAGGAACGGCAATCTGAACGAAGCTCAATTGAACGCGCTGGTTGCGAACCAAAATTTCGCGGAAGATGTCTTAGCTCTTCTGCTTGAAACAGGTTCAAACTCACTTACGAACGATATATATAATGCCATTGCGCGAAAATTTCATCCGAATGAACTGGAAAAGGTGTTCACCAGAGTACAGAACGTGAGAGCGGTATCTTTGTTTAACACTATTGCCCGCATCAACCCGTCAGATATCGGATCTTTGATTTCCCGTGTTCCTGAGGATAAAATGGCGGCTCTGGCGGCTCTGGCGTATAAACACGGGTTTTATTATACGGAAGCGAATCAGTCCAAGTGGGCACATGCCCCTGCCATGGTTAAATTTGTCAATGCGTTAACGGCGCTCAGCCCTGCCGCCGCGCCTATGTTTATAACAGCTGAGTTTCAGCGTGACCGGAAAAATGCGAACGAAATACTGGAAAACCTTGGCGAGATTAAAGACAATCATAATGCTGTGGAAGAAGTATTTACCACTTTCGTTCAGGGGTTGACTTCAGTTTCTCCTGACTTTCAGGAATTGATTCCCTTCATTCAGTCCGATATTTATCCGTTATGGCATAAGTCCTTTGTTATAAGGCAGGCTTTGCGGCATATAGACAACCCGGATACCCTGCACCAATACATATACGCCATACTGGAAACATTTAACGAGCAGGCAGAGTTTTCCGACTGGATACAGCTCAATGTCGCCAAACACGAAGACCGTGTTCACGAATGGATGAAAGTCGTATCTTATTTTCCTCAAATTCGTGAACTGCGAGCACCCGTCCTGCTCACTGCCGCCATTATGACCGATAAGCATATTCTGGTAAAATACCGGGAGTTTATATCCAATCTTGCCGCAAATAAAGAGTTGTATGAAACTCTCCTAAGCGATATGGACTCGTTCCGCCTTGTACTTCAGGCAGTGAACCGAATATTTTCATTGCCGATTGAAACAAAGATGTTTGTGTTTAACATCGTTCCTTTTATTTATGATTTCCTGCCGCAGGGAATGACTCTTGAGGAAATTTTCGAGGACTACGTGGAAAAAACCAACGCGGAAGGCGATGTACTGAAACCCGGCATCCCGTTAAGTTCAATATTGCAGGTACTCGTTTTTGCTGAAGGCGACACATTGATTCTGAACAGTTTTAAAAACCTGTTTTCAGCTTCGTTTATATCTTCCAGCAGGGCAACAAAAACGCAGATGGCGTCGCATTTCCTCAGGGTTTTTTCACAGCTGGATCAGGCATCTCTTTTTGAAGCGGTTCCCGAGGAACAAAGAGGTACGCCTGATTTTCATAAGGTGCTTCGCCTAAGCACACCGCTCGAGGACAAAAACGCTATTCTGAAACAATGGGAACTTAAACCGTACCGTATTGACCATATTGTGGAACCTTATGCGGTTGCGAAGAGAAAACACGCTATTCTGAAAGGTCTGGCTCGTTTTTCAGTACGGAATTTTATCACCGTTGACCAGAAAGCGCTCGGTGATGTGATAGATTTTATGTTTATCCTGTGCGAGAATTACCCGCTTCTTGAGAAAAATGCGCCTGAACTGAAGACTGCCCTTGATACTATTATTGGCTCGATTGATTCGTATGCGAAGGTGCGCGACCTTCAGCAGGCGGTTATCGACTTGTTTGCCCGGTTTATCGTGCTGGATTTTCCCGACGTATTTCTGGATGAAAATGACCTGCGCGAAAAAATGCCTCGCATCATGCAGGTATCGAACTACTGGAAATACACCCTGCAATGGCAGGATGACGCGCCCAAAAGCGCGGCTCTGCTTCGCACCGCTGTGAGGGATTACCTGAAAGACGGCATGAGCCTCAAACACATGAAATACGGCGGTACTCCCGAATCACGGATGCAGATGGAACTCTATGCCTCCGTCCTCACTGCCCGGTTCAAACAACAGCTTATCGCGCAGGAAAACATGCCTGATGCGCAGGCAGAGGCTACGGCAAAACGGTACGCGGATATATACGTGAACAACTGGAAACGCGACCTCAGGGAACGTGTTGACCTGAAACAATATCCATCATTAAACAGAGATGAAACCATTGTGGCATGGACATCCGATGAGGTGCCGGACTGGCTGAATTTCGGGTTGTCCGGCGGATGCACCTGCCTCGCGCCCGGCAATATTGAGACATACACGAAGAACCTGCCCGGCTATATGATGTCAGGGCTTGTTACAGGCGGTTTATATTTTGGCAAGTATAACGGTGATTACCGTGACCGCGTCAATCAGGGATTACTGCCTGCTCAGGTAGGCACTGATACGGATATGTATCTGGTCAACCAGTATTATTATTCGTCAGGCGGGCCGATTGGAGAAGATATCGGCATTGCGTCGATCATAATGGCATTGCGTAACGCCGCACGGTACGGCGCCGCCGGGGTAATCATTCCTGCGGGCAGCCCTCAGGCAGGGTATTTCAGGCAAATGGACCAATTTCTCCGCGAAGAGTTTTCTACGGTTGTTACCGTTGAGGACAAAACAGGCGTTCCCGCCATTGCGGAAGAAATAACCGTTGAAAACATAGACTATCAGGAAGTCAACCTCATAGTACCGAAAGAACCGAACCAATGGCGCTATTTTGATGCGTGTGCCATGGTCGTAGGCAGGTTCAGCGAAAAACTTGATCCGAATTTCTCTTTCGTGGATTTCAACGACTCCGTACCTCAGGAAGTTGCAGGCATGACATTCGACGGACTGAAAGTCGAAACCCGCGCGATTATTATTACGTTGCACAGGAGGGCGTTGCCTGTACAACCCGCTGTGGGGGAACGGGCTCCTGCCAGCGAACCTGATTCGTTCAAGGATTATCGGGCACAGGAACGGCTGGTTGTCCTGTCTGAAATAAATGCCGGAGTAAACACCAGTTTTTCCAAAATAGCCGCGTCGGATAAAACCACCGGGCAATACCTCAATCAGGTACTGAAAATCGGCGAGGAAATCGCGCGGGAACTCGATTCACGGTATATTGAGCGGAATACGAAACAGCCGTTTGAGATCATCGCCGTCAATTCGGCGAGCGTGCCCATTGGACGGAAAATCAATGAAATGCTTGAGGGGATGGAAGTCCGCTCCCAATCACTGGAAGATTTGCGCAACGCGGGCACGACGCTCCCGCCTGTTCCTGACGGAGCCACGGTTTTTGCGGTATACGAATCGCTCCTGACCAGCGCCGCAGTGGAGTCAGGCATTGAGGAAATTATCAGGCAGGATGTCGCCATAGATAATATTGTTGTCATCAGCCTTACCGCTGATCCGAAAGTAGTTGACCGCCTGTTCCGTAAATACCCGGGAGTTCGTATTGTTACCGGTATGTTCGAACAACGCATGGAAGAAAAAGGATCTGTCGGGTCAACAGTGCTCGACGGATTTGCCGCGAAAACTCAGCCCCTGAATTTAGGAGCTCAGGACAGGGTAAAAGTCGGCGGCGTGGAATATAAAGTGTATAACCGTATACAGCGCGGTAAATCGTTTATAGTATATATAGCTGAAAATCCTGAAGGCGAAAGAGTTGTACTGAAAAGCAGTGTAAGCGCCGACGAAGGCAGGCGGTTTCTTACTATCGGCAAGCTCGTTGATGACGCCGACGAAAATCCCGGTATCCCTGAAGTGCATCAGTACGATGAGAAAACCGGGGTGCTTGTGTCAACGTATATTACCGGGCCAACATTGGCAAAATACCTGCAAACGACATCGGATCTCCCTGTTGAAGTCGCGTTGACTGTCCTGAACGCTGTCAGGGATATGATCGGCATAGCTGAGTTCCTGAACGAAAACAATGCTCTGTTCGCCAATTTCACGGAAAACAATCTGCACCTTGATGAAAAAACAGGACGATGGTTCCTGACCAATTATACCCCATTTCCGTACAGGGTTACCCCCTTGAGCGAAAAAGGCGTACTCGATCAAATCAACTGGATTATACAGGACGTGGTGCGCCAGATTGAACAACAGCGCACGGTTATATCGTTACGGGACCGCAAAGGAGTAGGGATACTCAAGGCGCTCAACTCCGCACTGTCCAACGGCGAAATATCCACACTCGCGAAATTAAAGTCAGACGCGGCATTCTTCACTACTCAGATACTGGATATCGAAACACTATCCAAAGAACTTGAACTGGACAGCCGCGAACGATATATGCTGAACACTATCATTGAGTCGCGCCCTGATACGGTACATGTCGCTATGGGCGTTTTGTACGACCTGATTCGCACGCCCGGATATACCGTACCGCAGATAAAGGGACTGCTGAACGTGTTGTTCTCTTTTGAACGGATGACCCCGGAATCAAAAAACAGTTTCATTCTTGACCGTTTTGCCACGGTGCTGGAAACCGTAATGAGGCAGTTCGGGCAACGGGAAGATATTCAGTACCTGTTACTGCATGATACCCGGTCCATGCTCGACGATTTTTACGTGGAACGGAAATTAACGTCACGTGAACTTGGATTGCTGTTAAGGTCGTTACAGGAGTATAAAACAGGTATGCGCAATACGCTAGAATCCGTGATAAACAGTATCGAATCAGGCAAACCTGTTATTCTTGCCGGCAGGCTGGAACTGATTAAATGGTTCAGCACGGAAATTTATGACCGGCTGGGGCAGGATGGCCTTTCACATGTATTTGTTATCGGTGAATTAACGGAAGTGTCGCGCAACGATTACCCGGTTATTCGCGCGCTTGACGCCGAAATCGTTTCCGCTGAGAATATTTTCTTTTACGAACGGATACGGAGGCTGGATACGGAGGTATCCGTCACAGAGGCGAATATGCTTGACCTTGACGAGCTCCTGAACGTTACCGGTTCCGGTATCGAAGGGCTGGAACACGTACGCCAGCGCCTGCTGAAAAATCCCGGGCTCACGCTTCTTGTGCGCCTGCAGAATGAAACGCCGGTCGGCCTGCTTTTCTCCAGCCTTCAGTCGGAAGTATCGCCGCAAACAGCACGGAGACTGCCTGCGTCAGATTATCATGGCAAGCAGTTGTTTACCTATTCAACGCTGGTACATCAGGGTTACAATAACAGTAAATACCGGGCGCTGATGCTGGATGTGGAAACCAGTTTCGGGTATAAAATGCATTTCCCTGAAATATATCATCATTTGCCGCTGGAACGGTTTATCGATTATATCATATTGTACGGCATAATGCCGGCTCTTGATTCACGGGGCACTACTGACATTGTTCTGAAAACGCTGGCTGAACGTAATGACAAATCTGCGCTCATGTACCTGTTTGCGCCGGGTTTGCCTCCTTCCTATGAAGAAGTTCTGCAGAAAGCTTCTGATTATTTCTGGGATACTGATTACCAGAGAGTACGCTAAACCCTGTACACTGCCGGCAGTGACCAATTCCTGTTCACTATTATAAAATCTATTCTTTTGCAGGCTGTGGCTGAAGCGCAGAATACCCTGCCCGAAACAGCGCCAGACCACATTGTTGCCGCATTATCCGGCGTGAAGGTGTCCGTGTTTTCGTATCTGACGCATTCCTTGGAGGAACCGCTTCTTTCACCTGCGGAAATCCGCGGACGCTATGACGCGTACCTTAAATACGCGGTTGAAAACGTTCCGGGACAGAAACCGATGGATGAACATGCGTTTACCGCTATTTTAAAGTCAGGTTCGGGAACAGGGGCATTTCTCGCGTGGGTTCAGCATCATTACCCTGATGAACATCCTGTTATAGAATCCATGATGAGTACGGATATCCGTTCTGTGTCTCGCGAAAATACAGAAATGTTCGGCAGTTTCCTGCTCCATTTTCTGAAAAGTACGGGCAAACCAATGCTGGAAACCGAACTCAGTACGAATATCGCTGACATGGAAGGTATTATCACTCACGTTTTTGACTCGGCATGGAAAGACCCTCTTAACCCTTCCCAGAACACAAACTCCATGGCAACCGGCATAGCCCTCCGTATTCCGTACAGGGAAATGAACATAGACCGGTTTTTATACGCATGGTTCCATGCTGATCTGGTTCATAAAATTCAGGCTCTTCTCACGTCTGTGACTCCGCAGTCGCGTGACGCGGTTATTGCCCAGCTGACCAACATGGATATAGAAAAACGGTACGCGTCGTTTGACCGGTTATTGCAGGCGCTCTTTTCCTCGCCGCTGTCATATGAGGATATCGCGGCTCTCTTAACCCGTGACCTGAAACATCTTCTGCCGGCGCTGGATTCGCTCAGCGGCACTTATGATACCCGTTTCGTTTTCGTAAACGCTGATACAATAAGCGCGGATAAAACGTCTGAATTGGTTAGCGACGATCCGTCTGTTTTCTATATTCTGATCGGTTCATACCCGCGTGCCCGCCAGATGTATAACCGAATTGTATCATTGAATTCAGATGATATAATCGCCAGAAACAGAAGCAATGCGCGCATCGCCGGATACGTCCCTTTTATGCCGGATATGCCGGCCCGGATAAACCGCGACCCGCAATCGCCCTTAATATCGTTTGCGGCATTTGACGATCATGTGATGTCCAGTACCGTACTGGCAGAGAGCCTGCTTCCTGAACAGACATTGTTTACCCGTGAAAATTATCTTCTCGCACTTGAATTAAACAGTTATGTCAATGCGTCACTCGGATATGGCGGCGTGTTGAGCCTGCTCGCCGAGCAGTCGGGATATATGGTTTCCGACGTTACCGGATACACCATATCACACCATTTCAGCAATAATGACGCCACGTTCCAGATTCTGAAAGTCAACTATGGGGACGACACCCGCTTATACCTGATTAAAGCGCAGATAACAACCCCCGGCTTATATAAGGAGCATGTTATACAAAGACAACAGGTTCCCGCTTCCTATACGCCTGATAATCATATACCTGTTGCGGCGTCTACTATGGCGCGCCTTGAAGAAGATAAAGCCATTGAACTGACATTTTTCGGTGAGATACCAGAGTCTTCCGCACTGATTACCGCCGCTCTGCCGCCCGGACATCAGCTGTCTCAAACCGCGGACACAATTCCGGCAGGAACTGCGGTTCGGTCCGTTATGGGTGCCGTGACCCGGATATGGCATGAGCAGGGCATTCTTCCATCATTGCAGATGGAAAGCTACTTATCGACTGGAAAAGCGCCTTTTACCACAGCGGCAGTTCTGTATGACCCGGCTGAAACACAGCCCGTTACGGATGGGGTTTCTTTTATATACGAGCTTATCAGGCGCGGGATCATGCCTTTCGCCGTAGCTCAGCACCTGCAGGCGAACTGGGATATGGGACAGGCCGTTCCGCTAACTATCCGAATTGATATTATAGAAGGAATGATTGACGGGCTCAATGGCGATACCGCCTTGTTTGAACGGTTGTTTGGGTCATTAACCGTTGAGCCTTTCAGCCATGTTATTGCCCACGATATCGCGAACTATATTGTTCAGCGGCTTGGCGGGCGGATTTCAACGGAGCAGGCGGCCTCACTGCGTAACGCAATAATAAAACAATTGCGCCAGACAACTTTGCAGGGCAGGCCTTTCAATGCATCTCAATTCGATGGTTTTGATATTGTTTCGCAATATCCTGATATTATTGAAGATGCGGTTGTGTACGCCAACAGGCAGTTCTTTAACGTGCGCGATACGATAAAAGCTATATATGCATACCGCCAAAATAACGGTAACACGTTCATGTACAGTCCGGTTTCTCAGGCGGTAACTGCTCTGGAGCTAAGACTGCCTGAGGCTGAATCGCTGGACGAACTTGCCGATGTATCCGGCGAACTGGTTCGTGAACTGGCTGAAACCCGGCAGGCACTTCCGTCACATATTATTTATACCCGTATGCGCCTTACATTGTCCATTGTACAGCCGGATATCAGTATTGACGATACTGCCCGTGCGGCAAATAAGTTTTCTGACCCGGCGGTATATTCCGTTATCAGTGCAATACATCGCGGTTTTATGGAAGATCCAGTATCTCTGCTCAAAATTGTACAGCGCACTGCGCGTGAATACAATCGTGATGCGGATGAACTGCTGGCTATGGTTCTTCCTGATTATAATCCTGAAAACAAAACATTTCTGATTGGAACAACTGTTGTTCAGCTTTCTGCGCTTCCTGATTTGCTGGATGTCGAAAAAATTATAGCGCAGAAACCGCTGGTTGTCGTCGGCGACAGTTCGTCGTTGAACTTTCAGTTATTTGAGACAGTTAAATCAGTGTTCGCGATACCTCCTGTCTCTGTCGGCCAGGTGCTGTCCGAGTATTCCTATACCAGCGGGACAGAGGAAGCCGGTGTTCGTGAACTTGCGTTACGGCAATGGGTATCGAATCAAAAAAGTACGTTCCTGCTTGATATGGCGGATGAGGACAACCGGGCTCTGGTTAATTATAAACAGCGGGCAAATGTGTTTGATATAAGAAATATCAGCACACTGAGCGGGTTTCTCGCGGCTTTGAGAGAACGTTTTGATACTGACGAAATAGACCGTATGCGGTTTGATTTGTCTGCCGTTGAAGATAGTTTAAGCACTCTGAACCCTGATTCGCGCAATCAGGTGGCTGACCTTGTACGCGAGGCATTGCGGGTACGGGTTGCTCTTGAACAGGCGGAACACGGCGAACCCGAGGCTCTTCGCGAATATTATGCCGCCGCGGAATATGCCGGTATTCAGAAACAGGCGGACACGATCCTGCTTCAGCGAAATAACCGATCTGCCGGACTGGAAATATCAACTGCAATCATACAGGCACTGCGCACATCAGGAAAATTTCCTGAATTTTCTGATCTGGTTTCAGTACTTTTCAAAGAGAATGCCGCGGATACGGCTCGTTTTGCACTTCTGGTAGAGACCTATTCCACGCTGGCTATCGAATATTTCGCACGACAGGTAGAACAGTTTTCCGCTGAAGGCGACGTGATGGTCAATCCTGACGCGGCAACAATAGAACGCGGCGGCAAAGTGCTGGTATCTCTGGAAGATGACTATCAATACATCCTCAGTCTCCTGCGGTCAGCGCGCATCAACCTGAAGACATTTGAAAAAGGTACGCCTGCGGATACGGTCATATCCTTTGCGAATGCGGTAAAAGCTCGGTCTCCGCTATACGCAGACACACTTACGCGTGATATTAATAACAGGGCTGATATTACTGATGCGCTGGACATTACGCCAGCGTCGCTGAAACGCACTATCCGCGAGCGGCGCACAGCAGTTCTCGATTCTTCTCTCTAATTTTAAGACTATGAATTCATCCGTTTGAAATAGTCCGCGGCAAGACGGGCTACCAATGGCGACAATACAGCAATGGCTATAAGGTTCGGTATTGCCATAAGCCCGTTCATGGTGTCGCAGAAACAGATCACTGTGGGGAAGCTGGATATCGCTCCGATAAAAACGAAAATGACGTATACTATTCTATATGGCGTAACCGCTTTTTTGCCGAACAGGTAATCGACAGCCCGGTCACCGTAATACGACCATGATACCAGTGTGGAAAACGCGAAAAAGAGTATGCCCACGGATACCATCCATCCGGATCCGGCTAAGCCGATGTCAAAGGCGAGGCTGGTCATTTTCGCGCTGTCTGCGGTCTGGTCGAACGCCCCTGTACAGATAATAACCAACCCTGTGATGGAACAGACGATAATCGTATCGATAAACGGGCCGAGCATGGCTACCAGCCCTTCCCGGACAGGCTCATTGGTTTTCGCCGCGCCGTGAGCGATGGCGGCGGAACCCATTCCCGCTTCGTTGGAAAACAATCCGCGGGCGACACCGTGCCGTATAACGCCGCCGAGCAGTCCGCCAGATACTGATTCGGGAGCGCTGAACGCTTTGGTGAAAATCAGCTGTAAACCCGGTAAAATCAGGTCATAGTTTTTTATAAGGATGATAAGCCCGCCAATAACATAAAACAGGCACATTACAGGAAGGATTTTTCCTGAAAACTGGGCGATACGTTTTATGCCGCCGAGAATGACCATAGCCACGAGCGATGCGCCGATCAGGCCCACAATCACGTTTATGGCGATGACCGGTTTTTGCCCGTATCCGAATATAAGGGTGTTGATTGCGGCGGAAACATTATTTATCTGAAACATGTTGCCTATGCCGAGGCTTGCTGTGGCAGTGAAAAAGGCGAACATGCATGCCAGCCACCGGAACCGTTTACCCAGTCCCTGTTCGATAAAATGCATTGGCCCGCCGTGCGCTTCGCCCTGCTCGTCGATTTTGCGGAAATGGACTGCAAGGGTACAACTGGTAAATTTTGTTGCCATGCCGACCAGTGCGGTGACCCACATCCAGAACACTGCTCCGGGACCGCCGAGCATGACCGCAGTGGCGACTCCGACGATGTTACCCGTACCAATTGTGGCGGACAGGGCTGTTGCCAACGCGCGAAAATGGGTTATTTCGCCCGGATCTCCGGGCCGGTCATACTTGCCCCTCAATATACTGCATGCGTGCTTAAAACCCCGAAATTGGACGAATTTCATCCGGGATGTCAAAAACAGGCCTGTGCCTACCAGAAGAACCATCAGGGGGATACCCCAGACAAACGAATTAATTTTGGCGATCAGGTCAGGTATAGTCATAGAAAATGTACATTTTGTACCTTCCGGAGAACCGGAATGGGATGGTTATGATGTTTGTGATATTTTCACTTTACACAATACTCTCCAATTAATGAAGAACTATTTTTATTTTTGGTTTCCGCAACATCACCACAATTAAATAGCAATTTTTAAATAGGGACATTTTAAATAGGGACAGACACCATTTATTTTAATGGCCGCCCTCGTTTTAAAGCATGAAGCCGTCTATCCAGTTTTTTTTCTACATCCGCTACAAAATCGGGTGCCCCCATTGGGCGGCCTGTCATCGTAGATCGTTTTAATCCATTTGTAAAAAGCTCATAATCAGCGCTGTCAACATATGCTTGCCAGTCGAAGGCTGACCCGGCAAGATATCCCGACAACCCTGTAAGAGTGATCAGCGACTCCGATACCTCGCCGCAATTATACGCACAGCTCGACCACCGCCACAGCCATGGTTTGTCCGTAAGTTTTGCCCGTACCGGATTCCGCTCAACGTATCGGACTGCCGCCAGAAGATGGTTTTGCCCCAGGACACACGAATAAAACCGCCCCTGCCACAGATGGCCGCCTCCGTAACCGGTCTTCTGATTGAAATGTTTCGCATACCGCATATGCGCCAGTTTGAACGTATTCGACAACGATGTATCTTCTTCCGGGATCACAATAAAATGAACATGATTGGACATAATGCAGTATGCTAAAACCGCCAGTTTATTTTTCTGGCTATATTCTTGAATAAAAGACAGATACAGAGTCCTGTCCGCATCATCGAGGAAAACGTCCTGACGGTAGTTACCCCGCTGGGTAACATGGTGTGGGTATCCTGTGGCTATGGCTCTGGCTATTCTTGGCATGATGCTATGTTATGCTGACCGGATCGATCCGGTCAATAAAAAAATGG
Source organism: Candidatus Auribacter fodinae (assembly GCA_003599815.1). Lineage (GTDB taxonomy): Bacteria > Auribacterota > Auribacteria > Auribacterales > Auribacteraceae > Auribacter > Auribacter fodinae. The sequence goes on along the minus strand of QZJZ01000099.1, from coordinate 2,351 downwards.
TTTCTGTCCCTATTTTCACACCGAAACCTTATTCTCAAGCATGGGCTTAAGATACTGAGCTGTATACGACCTATCACACGCGGCGACAACCTCAGGGGCTCCGCAGGCAACTAGCGACCCTCCGTTATCACCGCCCTCCGGGCCGAGGTCGATCAGGTAATCCGCTGTTTTTATCACATCGAGGTTATGCTCGATCACCACAATGGTATTCCCGGATTCGCGCAGTTTCATGAGTACGCTCAGCAGTTTGTGGATATCGTCAAAATGCAGGCCGGTCGTCGGTTCATCGAGAAGATAAATTGTCTTTCCGGTCGCCTTTTTGCTCAACTGCTCGGCAAGCTTGACCCGCTGTGCTTCTCCGCCCGATAACGTAGTCGCCGGCTGGCCGAGCTTGATATATCCCAGCCCCACATCATAGATGGTCTGCAACTTGTTTTTGATCGCAGGGATGTTCGCGAAAAAGTCCAGTGCTTCAGCCACGGTGAATTCCAGCACATCAGCGATATTCCTGTTCCGGTACTTCACTTCAAGCGTTTCACGGTTGTACCGCCGTCCTTTGCACACTTCGCAATCAACGTATACGTCAGGGAGAAAATGCATCTCTATTTTGATGATGCCGTCACCTTTGCACGCTTCGCACCGCCCGCCTTTCACATTAAAGCTGAACCGTCCCATTTTGTACCCGCGCATCTTTGCTTCCGGGGTTTTCTCAAACAACGACCGGATAATAGAAAACAACCCGATATATGTTGCCGGGTTAGATCTCGGCGTGCGCCCGATAGGCGACTGGTCGATCACAATCGCTTTGTCGATCAGATCTATACCCGTAATAGCTTTATGCAGGCCTGCCTTTTCGCGCGATTTGTAAAAATGCTGGAACAATGCAGGGCGCAGAATGTCGTCGATGAGCGAACTTTTTCCAGACCCAGACACGCCTGTAATGCAGGTGAACAGCCCGATCGGTATATCCACCGTAATATTTTTCAGGTTATTCTGCCGGGCGCCCTTGATGGAAAGCATCATTTTCTTGTCCGGCTGTTTTCGTTGCCGGGGCACTTCAATACTTTTTTTGCCCGACAGGAACATGCCTGTCAGCGAATCTTCGGCGGCGAGGATGTCGTCCAGAGGCCCCTCAGCGACCACGTACCCGCCGTGCCTGCCTGCTCCGGGCCCAAGATCGATGATATGGTCTGCGCACCGGATAAGCGCCTCATCGTGCTCGACAACGATAACCGTGTTGCCGATATCTCTCAGGCGGCACAATGTTTCTATAAGCCGGTGGTTATCGCGCTGGTGCAGGCCGATGCTCGGTTCGTCGAGCACGTACAGTACGCCTACCAACCCTGCTCCGATCTGAGTGGCAAGCCGGATACGCTGTGCTTCCCCGCCGGAGAGCGTACTGCTTTGGCGGTCGAGGGTCAGGTAATCAAGCCCCACATCGGACAGAAAATCGAGCCTGCTCCGTATTTCCTTGATAATTTCCACCGCGATAACCTGTTCCTTTTCGGTCAAGGCAATAGTAGAAAAAAAGTGTTTTGCTTCCTTGATGGACATCCCTGTGACATCCTGAATTCGTTTTCCAGCCACGGTCACCATCCGGCTCTCCAGCCGCAGTCGAGTTCCTTCGCACCGGTCGCAGATACTGACTGTGGTAAACTCGGACAACCATCGTTTCATCAGTTCGCTCGACGTTTCGCGGAATACCCGTTCGAGTTGCGGGATGATGCCTTCGTACCCTTCATTGTCGCCCGCCTGTTCCTGCCAGTCTTCAGTTCCTGACCGTTTATGATGCTGTTCGCCGTGAAGAAGGACTTTACGTGTCTCTTCAGGCAATTCGCAGAACGGTGTGTTCGGGTCAAAGTTGAATTTCCTGCCGAGCTTACCGATGAGCCGTGAATAGTACCGTCTGAAATGCCGCCCTGCTTTGCGCCACGGCATAACCGCCCAGTCGCGCAAGGATACGGACTGATCAGGGATAACAAGATTGATATCCATCTCGATTACTGTACCGATACCATGGCATTTCGGACACGCACCGTACGGGCTGTTGAACGAAAACATCGCCACCCGCAAAGTGGTAGATCATTTCATCCCCCTCCCGAAAGGAAGCGAGGAATGGCAGCTCTATCAGGACATCGAGGAATACCTGCGCACCTTTTTCCGCCAGGAGGACGGCGGGCAAAAGGGATTGGGGTTTGTGATGACCATTTACCGGCGCAGGTTAACCAGTTCTATCCACGCGATCCGTGAAAGCCTGAAACGGCGGCGGGCTGAGTTATTGTCTGAAAACCCAAGGGTAATGGCCGGAATTGATGATGACGATAGGGACGAGGATCTCTTCGCCGGCGACG
>QZJZ01000026.1 GCA_003599815.1 Candidatus Auribacter fodinae | reverse complement strand
ATAAATATCCCGATAAAGTAGTTCTGGGAGCTTTAATCGGGTTTTGCAAATCGCATTTATCACATAATACAGATCTGTTCGCCGAACAGTTTGGTATGCAGTGGATACCTCCTACGTTATCAAATCTGTATAAGGGAAAAATCGGATTGTTTTTTGATAACTTATCGCAGAACCATGCCGTATTAATTTTTCTGTTTGTATACCAGTTACTTTATTTTGGTGCACTATATGGGCTTTTGGCTGTCGGGGCTGTCGTCATCGTTATGAATTTTGCACGTAATACGCGGGAAATTAAAGGGTTGTATATTATGCTGTTTCTGACGCTGATGTATTTCTATATGATGATAGCCGTGGTTAACCTGTATTCCTACGCTCGTCACAGAATGATGGCGGAATTGATCTATTTCATTGTTGCAGGACATGCTGTCCTCTTTCTAAATCGCATTCGCCAGAACTCGGCAGAAATTGATACGGCGGTAAATCGCAAATAAAGGAGATATTATGAATGTTCTTGTCACTGGCGGTGCGGGATATATAGGCAGTGTAACCTCGGAACAACTGATCGAATCAGGGCACAAGGTTATCGTCATTGATAATCTGATAAAAGGACACAAAGATGCGGTGCATCCTGATGCGGTGTTCTATCATGGAGACATCAATAATGAACCTCTGGTCGGCGATATACTGCGTAAGCATCAGATCGATGCGGTGATGCATTTTGCCGCTGATGCATTGGTCGGCGAATCGATGCAGGATCCTGACAAATATTTTTCCAATAATGTGGTAAACGGTTTTAAACTGGTACAAACGGCGGCTAAAAATAAAGTTAAAAAGTTTATTTTTTCTTCTACTTGCGCAACGTACGGCGAACCTGAACAAATACCTATTCCCGAGACACATCTGCAGAAGCCCTGCAACCCTTACGGGGAATCGAAACTTATTCTGGAAAAAATTATCAGATGGTACGCTGAGATTTTTGGGTTTGAATATGTTTTCCTGAGATATTTTAATGCTTGCGGCGCGTCGGATCGTTACGGAGAAGACCATGATCCCGAAACGCATATCATTCCTATCGTTCTGCAGGCCGCCATCGGACAGCGTAAACAGGTTATGGTTATGGGGGATGATTATCCTACGCCTGACGGTACTTGTATCAGGGATTATATCCACGTTCTTGATCTGGCCGCGGCTCATATCCTTGCTTTGGAGCATAAAGGCAGTGGTTTTTTTAATCTTGGAAACATGACCGGGTTCTCTGTTATGGAAGTAATCAAAATCGCGGAGAAAATAACCGGTAGAAAAATCAAGTTTACCATGGCGCCCCGCCGTCCGGGTGATCCGGCACAACTCGTCGGGTCATCGGAAAAAATCAGGAAAGAACTTGGGTGGAACCCTCGGTTCACCTCTCTTGAGCAAATGATCGAATCGGCATGGAAATGGAAGCTGAAACATCCTGAAGGATATAAAAAATAACTATGCAGTGAGGTTTATAAATGGACGCTCAAAAAAAATTAATCAGCGTAATTATTCCGGCATACAATGAGGAAGATGTTCTCGATCAGTTAATTGAAAGATTGATTAAAGCTTTGGAATCATGGGAAGACGACAACGAAATCCTGTTTGTCGATGACGGGTCGCGAGACAGGACATGGGAAATAATTAAGAAATACAACAAAAAATATAAAAATATTAAAGGAATTAAGTTTTCCCGGAATTTTGGGCATCAGGCGGCTGTAACCGCAGGGCTTAATTATGTAAAAGGTGATGCCGCGTTGGTTATTGATGCGGATCTGCAGGATCCGCCGGAACTTTTGCTTGAGTTCATCAATAAATGGAAAGAAGGCTACGATGTCATTTATGCCGTTCGAAAAAAACGGAAGGAATCTCTGTTTAAAAAAATCTCGTATTTCCTTTTTTACCGGCTCCTCCAGAAATTATCGGAGATAAAAATCCCTCTTGATTCCGGAGATTTCTGTTTAATGGACCGCAAAGTTATTGATAAACTGAACGAGCTTCCTGAAAAAAGAAGGTTTATACGCGGGCTCAGGGCATGGGTCGGGTTCAAACAAACCAAACTTGAATACGAACGGCCGGCCCGGGTCGGCGGTGAACCGAAATACAGCATTATAAAATTGATTGAACTCGCCCTTAACGGGTTATTGAGTTTCAGTTCACTGCCTCTGCGTTTTGCAAGCATTATGGGGCTTATCTTTGCCGGAACCAGTTTCTTCGGGTTTATCTTTTTCCTTGTATACAGGATATTTGATCTGACATTATTCGGATACAAAATTACCCAGACAGCCGGTATAACCACGATTTTGCTGACGGTACTCTTCCTTGGGGGTATTCAGTTAATAACCATTGGTATTATCGGCGAATATGTCGGCAGAATCTTTGAGGAAATCAAAGGGCGCCCCACATATATACTTGGTGATACTTTAGGGATTTAAAGCAGTATATTGTTCGTGTGGTTAGGCACTGCATCGGTTCTGGAAGGTATGCAAAAAGGCAAAATGCCCTGTTAAGTAAGTGAGTTGATATTTATAAATGAACAGCGCCCTTTGGTAGAAATAATGAAGGGCGCTGTTTTTTATTATCGGATGAATTTTTTACCAAGTATGACGAGGAAAAAAGACATCAAAAACCACCCAGTCAAAAATGCTTTTTTATATCTCAAGCAATGGCGGGGTATTGCAACAAGGTACGCCAAAAACACAGCTTCTTTTTTCGCCGCTGTTCAAATGTTTAATATTATGGTGTAATATAATTTGACGACACTATCTAATTTTTTTGACATTTACAAGGTCACTACTAAAAAATGTTTTTCTCACCAGCAGGAGAGAGTTTTTGGTACTTTTTGCTTCAAAAAGTACATTATTCCCGAACGTAAATCTTGATGCCGCCCATAACAGAGACAAAAAGGTTGAACAGCAGGGTGATAAACATGATAACCACGCCGCACAGCAGTCCGATCCCGAGCCCCATGATGAGCGCGATGGTAAACGGGTTGACCAATGGAGCGAATATCCCTTCTATCTTAAACGGCAGGTGGTTCACATACCCGACAAGGCTGATCTTGTGCATGTTATGCATTACAAGCAGAACAACGATGGATACGATAATGGATATGGATGAAAACAGCGTGAAAATGCCGACAGGATCAATAGATACCAGTAACATTTCCTGCGAGTTTTTGTGTCTCATTGCCTACCCCTTTTGACAGTTCAGGTTATTGGTTGACGGAGTATAGTCTACACCACTATTCCGGCAAAACGCCATATTTTTTTGATTCAGGTTCAAATATGGATCTCACGTATAAATTTATCTTGTAACACCGAACTGCTTTGATTAGTATTACACTAAAGCATACGTATAAACACTCTACTTATTTACAGGGGGATGCTTATGGAAGCTTTGGGATCGTTTCTGGCGTTTGTTTTTATGACCGTGGTTTATTTTGTCCCGACCTATGTTGCTATTAAAAGAAACCATCACAACAAGATGGCGATTTTTGTACTGAACCTTTTCCTCGGTATAACCTTTATCGGCTGGGCAGTCGCTCTTGTATGGGCGGTAATGAAAACCGTACCCGAGGAACCTGTTCCGGCGGATAAGGCACAGTCAGTCACCCCGGATGCGCCTGCTGTAAAACAATCCGGTACTGAACTGAAATCGGAACCTGTCTCCCATCAGAATAACCACGCAGGCCGAAACACGGTGAGCGCCGCTATGGAAAAACTAGCGGCAAAGAACAACTCAAAGCCAGTTGCTTCCGAGGCTAACGATACGTCTTCCGCAGATAAATAAAGTTCACGGAGTGTAACCGGCAACCTGAACGAAAGAGTAGACATCATGAAAACAGCACTTATCGGTACAGGGTTAATGGGGTTTCCCATGGCACAACGCCTGTTGGAAACCGGTCACGAGGTAATTGTATTCAACCGGACAGCACTTAAAGCCCAGCCGCTTGTCGAGCAGGGCGCGCGTATCGCGTCATCCATGGACGATGCGGTGGAGAGCAGTGATGTCCTGATTTTTATGGTATCCAATGCCCGCGCGATTGATGAATTATTGTTTGTGCGCCGAACAAAAGCGGTGCTCAAAAACAAGACCGTAATACAGATGAGCACAGTCGCGCCGCAGGAAAGCGTTGCTCTCAAAGGCCGCGTTGAAGCTGAAGGCGGTTCGTATATGGAAGCGCCGGTGCTGGGGAGCATTCCTCAGGCTAAAAACGGTACTTTGATCGTCATGGCGGGCGGTTCGGAAGAACTGTTCACGAAATGGATCGATCTGCTTCGCTCTTTCGGTTACGATCCGGTTCTTGTGGGTGGCGTAGGCAAAGCCGCGGCAATGAAGCTGGCGTTGAACCAGCTGATCGCTTCTCACGCGGCGGCGTTTTCCTTGAGTCTGGGGATAATTGAGGAAAACGGTATTGAAATGGACACCTTCATGGATGTGCTCCGGTCAAGCGCGCTGTTCGCTCCTATGTTTGATAACAAATTGGCACGCATTCAGTTAAGGCAGTTTGAGTCTCCGCATTTTCCGGTAAAACATTTGTTGAAAGACGTTAATCTTTGCATGGATGACGCCCGGCGGCATAATCTTGCTGTTGACGCGCTGGAAGGCATACGAAACATTCTTCAGCGAACTATTGACGCAGGGATGGCGGAACTGGATTATTCCGCGCTGTATACGGTTGTGCATCCTGAGAAAACTCAGGCTGAACTATAACGGTGCGCAGGATTTTCTTTGCTCTGGAGCACGATATTGGTGAACAGTTTGGGCGGGATAGAAGTATGCTTTACCGGGATATCTTGCTCATGCAATATGGACAAAACACCAGTTCAGTGTTAATAAACCGCCGGAGTATACTGTTTTAAGCGGTTATTCAGCCCATAAACATTCGGTTCCAGAGACAGCAGAAATTCCCAGAACCGGCGGTTATGGCTTTTTACAACCGTATGGGCAAGTTCATGCAGGATAATGTAATCGATTAATTCATCAGGAAGCCGCATACAAAACAGGCTGATATTTATGCTATTCTTTGCACAACAGCTTCCCCACCGTGTTTTTGCGTTGCGGACAGCTACGCTTTTATAGCGGAGGTTATGTTTATCTGCAAAATACGCAACCCGTTCAGGGATATACTCCAGAGCCTCTTTCCGCCATGCCCGTTCCACCCCTGACCTGACAGCCTGCTGAAGCATACTGTCTTCAGGATGAAGATGCAGAGGATACCGGACGGTAATATGTTTTTCGGTTAAACGAACGGATATATCTTCACGCATTTCAGGGTACATATAAAGCGCGTGCGAGCGGGTGGAGAAGCGTGATTCAGGTGTGAACACACTCATCCGCGCGGCGCTTCGGTCAAGCTGGGCGCGGATCCATCCTGATTTATTCTGCACAAGTTTCAATGCTTCTTTATGTGACACACGGTACGGCATGCTCACTATCACCTCGCCATGAGGCGTTATCCGAATGCGTATGTTTCTCATTGCCTTGCGCTTAATCAGCGTAACCTGTCCGATGTCATCAAGTGTTACTATGGTATTCATTTTTTCTCCCTGAACGGTATACGAACATGGTATCAGAAATGCTTATATGAAAACACATTTTTCCAACCGGCGAAATAACTGGTAATATGAGCTTTATTTATGGTATTTAAAAAGCGTGTTGTAATCAGGTAACGGTAAAAAGAGGACTGAATGGTATGGTAAAAAGTTGTAGCGCGATAACGCTGTTCCTGATGGTGGTGACAGGCGTTATAATGTTGTTTGCAAAGGATACTTCAGCAATGAATAAAGAGAGCGAACGCCATCTGAATGTGGTAATCAGTAAACAGAAAATGTACTTGTACGAAAAAGACACACTGCTGAAGGAATATTCCATCTCGACATCGAAATTCGGTATCGGGAATAAAGCGGGGAGCAATCAGACACCTCTGGGCAAACATCGCGTAGCCATAAAGATCGGTGACGGCGCACCTAAAAACACTATATTCAGAAACAGGGCCAATTCCGGTAAACTCGCTGATATCAATTACGACAGCAAACCCGGAAAAAAAGACCTGATCACTTCTCGCATTCTCTGGCTCGAAGGGCTTGAAGAGGGCATAAACAAGGGTGACGGCATAGATTCTCATAAACGGTACATTTATATCCACGGCACATCCGATGAGGGCGCTATCGGAAAACCAGCCTCAAATGGGTGCATACGTATGTATAATAAAGATGTTATAGAACTGTATGATCTGGTAAACGTCGGCACGGAAGTGTATATTACGGAATAAACACGTGATCGTCCGATGAATTTTTTTCCCGAAATGGAACCATGAGCGGATTTGACCTGCAAACCACATTTAAGCCAACCGGAGACCAGCCTGAAGCGATAGGCCAGCTGGTTGCGGGGCTGGAAAAAGGGGCGAAACATCAGGTTTTGCTCGGTGTAACCGGTTCGGGCAAAACGTTTACCATTGCGAACGTGATTCAGCGCTATAATGTTCCCACTCTGGTTATGGCACACAACAAAACCCTTGCCGCTCAATTGTATGAAGAGTTTCTGGAACTGTTTCCGAACAACGCGGTTGAGTATTTTGTCAGTTATTACGATTATTATCAGCCTGAGGCGTATGTCCCCACAACCGACACGTACATCGAAAAAGACGCTTCAATCAATGAACACATAGACAAAATGCGCCATTCCGCTACGCGGTCTTTATTGTCGCGTCGTGACGTGATTGTGGTTGCCAGCGTGTCCTGCATATACGGTATCGGTTCTCCGGACGCGTATTACAATATGATGCTCTTTCTTAAAACAGGCGACCGGATTTCCAGAAACGATATTGTGGCGAAACTGGTTGAAATCCAGTACGCGCGCAATGACACTGACTTTTACCGGGGTACATTCAGAGTACGGGGCGATGTAATCGATGTTTTCCCTGCGTATGAAGAGGAAAAATGCGTGCGGGTTGAACTGTTCGGCGATTATGTGGAAGCATTGTATGAAGTGAACCATATTAACGGCTCAATCCTTCGCAAACTGAATCAGGTTGCTGTGTATCCTGGCAGTCATTATGTTCTTCCCCAACAGGATATTTTACGGTCAATAAAAAGTATAGAAGCGGAACTGGAAGAGGCACTGCGCAAACTGAAACAGGAAAACAAACTGCTCGAACTCCAGCGCCTTGAACAGCGTACCCGTTTTGATATTGAAATGATGACAGAGATGGGCTACTGTTCCGGCATAGAAAACTATTCACGCCATCTTGACGGGCGGTCTCCCGGCGAACCGCCGTATACCTTGCTGGATTACCTTCCCAAGGACGGCCTTCTGGTTATAGATGAATGCCATGTGACGATACCCCAGATCAGAGGCATGCAGAGAGGCGACTTTTCGCGCAAAAGCACGCTGGTGAATTACGGGTTCAGGCTCCCGTCCGCCATAGACAACAGGCCTTTGAAATTTGAGGAATACGAACAAAAAATCAATCAGGTTATATATGTGTCAGCAACGCCCGGCCCGTACGAGCTGGAAAAGGCACGGGGCGTGGTTGTTGAACAGATTATCCGTCCCACCGGATTGATAGACCCGGTTATAGAAGTGCGCGGCGCGCGGAATCAGGTGGACAATCTGATCGACGAAATTGTATCTGTGGTAAAAACATCGCAGAGGGTGCTGGTTACCACTCTGACAAAACGAATGGCGGAAGACCTGACGCGTTACCTCGATCAGCGGGGCGTTAAAGTGCGGTATATGCATTCCGATGTGGAAACTTTACAGCGTATAGAAATCATCCGTGACCTGCGCAAAGGCGAATTTGACGTGCTGGTCGGCATAAACCTCCTGCGTGAAGGGCTTGATATCCCTGAAGTCGCTCTTGTCGCGATACTCGACGCGGATAAGGAAGGGTTCCTGCGCTCGGAAACGTCGCTTATCCAGACTTGCGGGCGGGCCGCGCGAAACATCAACGGCAGGGTTATTATGTATGCCGATACTGTTACGCAGTCAATGCAAAAAGCGATCGATGAAACCAACCGCCGCCGTGAAATTCAGGAAAAGTTCAACAAAGAACACAACATAACCCCCGCATCAATAAAAAAATCCATAAAAGACATTATATCATCAATTTATGAACAGGATTACGTGACTGTGCCTACAGACAGGGAGCTGGATATCGGGTTTGAGTCCGAACAGGATCTGATTGCATATATCAGCCAGATGGAACGTGAAATGAGGGAAGCGGCGAAAAAGCTAGACTTTGAACGGGCCGCCGCGCTTCGTGATCAAATCAGGGAACTGAAACGACTGGAAATGATTAAATAACCCGGTGGCAGGATATGACTGAATTCGTCGCATCTCAAAATGGAATAACCGATCGGTTTCTTGATACGATTCCTTCCCAGCCCGGTGTATACATCATGAAAGACAGCGAGGGGGCGGTGCTGTATGTCGGTAAATCCCGCAACCTTCGAAGCAGAGTCCGGCAGTACTTCCGCAAATCCGGCGACACCAGATACTCCATCAAATTTATACAGCGGTATGTAAAAAATATCGAATTTTGCCTTACTGAAACGGAAAAAGAAGCGCTTATCCTTGAAAATAACCTGATAAAAAAAATGACGCCGCGCTATAACGTCAGACTGCGCGACGATAAAACATTTCTGCATATACGAATAAATATAAACGAGGATTTTCCCGCGCTTCAGCTGATACGCCGTCCCCGAAATGACAAAGCCCTGTATCTCGGTCCGTATTCTTCCAGCAGGCAGATCAAGGAAGCCATCAGGCATTTGCAAATGCTCTACCCGCTCAGGATGTGCAAGGACAACGTGTTCCGTACCCGTACCCGCCCGTGCCTGAACTGCCAGATCAGAAAATGCCTCGGCCCCTGTTGCGGCGGTGTTTCCCGTGAGGATTATCACGCTATGCTTGATGAAGTTATCATGATTCTCAGGGGACAGAAGTCTACTATCATCGAGAAATTGAAAAAAGATATGGAAGCCGCATCCGAAGCTATGGAATATGAAAAAGCCGCTCATCTGCGCGATAAAGTGCTGGCGCTTGAGCAGTCGCTTGAACGGCAGGATATTGTATCGAACAAATGGGTCAATAAAGATATTATCGCCATGGTGTATCACGACCGTTCCGTATCGATCCATGTTCTTACTGTTCGCAATGGACGGCTTGAGGGGAGCGACAATTTTATCGTTCCGCATCACGACTTGCCGGAACAGGATATACAGGATTCATTTATCGAACAATTTTACAGCGATAGGCATGTGCCGGATACGGTTGTTGTCGAGTCATGCGGCGAGGATACGGACGTACTGCAGGACTGGCTGAGCGAGAAAGCTGGACGAAAGATTCAGGTCTGTGCCGCCGGCAGAGGCGATAACCTGCGTCTTTTGAAGATGGCGCAGAAAAGCGCGAGCCAGAACCTCTTAGTCAAAAAAAACACTGAAAACGACCTGTCACTGCTGAAAAAGACATTTCATCTTATAAATATTCCCCGAACAATGGAATGCTACGATATATCCAATTTTCAGGGCGATGCCGCTGTGGGCGCTCAGGTAGTGTTCGTGGATTGCAAGCCCGCAAAAAAACTATACAGGCGGTACAGCATAAAGACAGTTGAAGGGCAAAACGATTTCGCCATGATGGCTGAAGTGATGAGCCGCCGCCTATGCCGTGCCGTTGAAGACCGGCAGTTCCCTGATCTATGTATTATCGACGGGGGCAAAGGCCAGCTCGCCGCCGCCTATGCCTGTTACACTGAACGAAAAGATAAGTTACCGCATATAGATTTTATTGCGCTCGCCAAAGACCGTGACGGCACTGAAGAATCCGCCGGGGAAAAAGTGTTTCTTCCAAACAGGAGAAATCCGATATACCTGAAACCGAACTCCGAACCAGCCAAACTGCTCGACCGGATACGCGATGAGACGCACAGGTTCGCAATAACATACCATCGAAAAAAGATGAAAAAGAAACGGCTGACGTCCGAAATAACGGGTATACCCGGCTTGGGAAAAGAGCGCGAAAAGTTGCTGAGAATGTATTTCGGCAGTTTGAAATCGCTCAAGTCCGCTACTCTGGAACAGCTTTTGCTTGTAAATGGTATCGGGCCGAAGCTGGCTCGTTCAATTTACGAATATTATCATCCTGAAGCGCGGTAGAAATCATCACCTCACACCTTATACTGTCAGGTCTTCATACATTAAATGCTTGTTTTTCCATCAAATGCGGTGGTATAGTTGATTTAACTTGGAATATGAATTTTTTTCATCATTGAAAAAGGGGGGGATTTTATATGAACAGAGTTGCTGTAATGGCCGCCGCTCTATTCATGAGTGTAGCTTTAACCGGTTGTAACTTGTTTTTGCCTCCGCCGCGGGTTGAACCGCGGGTCATTGTCCCTGAACCAAACGAAAGCGCGGATTATGAACGTCCTGTTCAATCCGATATACATGGCGAATATGTGCTTGCTCCGTCAGACGTTATTCAGGTTATTGTACGCGGGCATGAGGATTTATCGGGAATATCTCCAATCAGGCCTGACGGCAGAATTACCATGCAGCTTATAGACGATGTCGAGGTTTCCGGATTGACTCCTGCGCAGGTTGATGACCTCATTACCGAAGAACTGAAAAAATACCTGAAGGAGGTTAACGTATCGGTCAGTGTGGTCGGGTTTAACAGCAAGCAGGTTCATTTTATAGGCCCGACAGGCGGCGCGGTGCAGTTGCCATACACCGGCGAAATGACTATTCTCGACCTTGTTACCCGTATCGGCGGAGTTCCTGAAATAGCGGCGCCTGAAAACACGATTATCGTTCGCGGCGATATGAACCAGCCGACCATGATTAAAGTTAATCTGAAAGACATTATATACCGCGGCGATTATAAGGATAACATCCTGTTGAGGGAAAACGATGTAGTTATTCTGCCGGCTAACTTTTTCTCTAAAATCGGTTTAGTGGTTGATAACTTTACACGCGGCGCAAACGCTCCATCGCGTGTTCTTAGCACTGTAGAAAGCAACTTCACTAGCGGACGAGAATTTTCTAATGAAATGCATCGCTTCTTCCCGATGAGCGACATGAAAGATGCAATTATTGAGGATGACACAACCGACCTCCGTCTGAGGTAGTCTGTAATAGAGTATATTGTACCTCCGCACTGTTCTGAACCGATGCAGGGCGGTATCTGTCAAAATAGTATCTGAGGTGTGCTTATGAAAGCATATATAATCATATTTGGTGTGTTTGGGGTTTTCCTTCAAATCGGTTATGCGCAGGTAGAAAATCCCTATAAAAGCACGACAGAAAAAAAAGAGACGTTTGTCAATGACCGCTTTTTTCGCGGAAGCGAGAAAGACGTTCAGCAGGGGGGTACGTTTTATTACAATAACTCCGGACAACAGGTTGGGCGATCCGAAAAGCAGGGCGACACAAAGCGGTTTTATGATTCATCCGGCGCTTATACCGGGTATACCCGAAGCGATTTTAGTCGTGACCAGTACTATGATTCAACCGGAAAATATACCGGTTATTCAGTTCAAGAAGGAGATATCATCCGCCATTACAGTTCAGGCGGGGAGTATCTTGGCTATACGCAGCAGCAGGACGGCATAAAACTGCAATTCGACGGCAGATCCGGCATACAGGGCCAGTCCGTTGAACTGCAATCAGGAAGTGGTGAGACCAACGCGAATGCAGTCAGGTCACTGCTTGAAAACAGGTAACATCTATGATGTCTGCAGGGTAGCGTTTCCTGTACAGGGTAGCAACGTATGGAAATAGATAAAGAGCTCGAAAGGCAAGTACTCCTTGCTCCAGTGTGGAATCAAAAGGACGATCAGCACCCTGATATAATTCTTCTCATTACCTCCGATACTCTTGGAAAAGAAAGCCCTGAACTGGGCAAACGCCTCATGTATTCATTTCTGTATTCTTTAACCGAAATGCCGCCGCGGGTTCGTTCCATCATACTTATCAACAGTGCAGTAAAACTCGCACTGAAAAAGTCAAAAGTGCTTGAGCCGTTGCTCTTACTCTATGAGAACAAAGTAGGTATACTTATCTGTGAAGAGAGTGTTCACTATTACTCCAGCGTTGGTGAAGTCGCCGCGGGCAGGACTGTCAATATGTACACCATCGCGAATATTCTTATTTCTTCATCACATGTTCTTTCAATATGAAACCTAATTTTTTTTGGGTACGGGCTTTAACGCGTAGATGAGTATCCCTATAAGTACAAGCGCGCAGGCGATTTTGATCGGTTCGGGCAGCATCTCATGCCCGCCGTGCGATAGTGACATCCCGGTTGAAGCGAACAGGTAATTCAACAGAATCCCACCGCCGAAAGACATTATAATAACGCTCAGCAGGTATAATAATGCGCTTCGCCTGCCCAGAAGTTGCCAGATAGTGGCAATGGTCGCCGCGTTGGTCGCCGGGCCGGTAGTAAGAAATACCCATGCCGCGCCGGGTGATATACCTTTTGCCATCAGGGCGACCGCAATCGGCACGGATGCTGTGGCGCATACATATAACGGTATGCCGCAGAGCATCATGACAATCATGCTGAGAATACCTGTACCAAAAATACCCATGAAGTAGTTGTCAGGTATAACCGCGGAGATGATGCCCGCGAGAATCAATCCGATAACGAGAGAACGGGCAATATCCCTCGGCAACGTGATAAAACCATATGAAAAAACACGTTTTATGCGGTTGGATTTTTTGCCTGAGGAACAGCACGATTCTTTACAGTGTTTTGGTTCGCTGTCTGCCATGTTCGAACTTTCATGCTCAAAGGCGTTAATCAGTGTACCGCCCAGTATACCGCCGATAAGTGCGGCAAGAGGGCGGAATACAGCGAACACCGGGCCGAGCAGGCTGAATGTGACAAGAATGCTGTCCACACCGGTTTGCGGTGTTGACAGCAGAAACGCTGTGGTTGCTCCTCGTGACGCGCCGTGACGCCTCAATGATGCCGCAACCGGAATAACACCGCAGGAACAGAGCGGAAGCGGTACGCCGAACAAGGCCGCTTTAAAGGTTGACCAGAATGTTTTGCCGCCAAGATGCCGTTCCACAAGCTCCGGCGATATGAATATGGATAACAGTCCTGCCATGAAGAAACCGAATAACAGGTATGGAGCCATCTCAATGAGAACGTTCCAGAATTTAAACGCGGCTTGCACAATCATTTCGTTCATATCTTATGCGGCCTTTCCGTACTTTTCAATGAATGATTTCAGGTCTGTATCCTGTCGTATTCCTAAACGAGTTAGAGCGAAATCATACTTAACGGGATCATTTGTGTTGACGCTTTTAAAAGCGCCGGTGATTTCAAGGGCGGTTCGCATGTCTGCCTGTTTTCGTGCTGTGAGCCCGAGTAACGTGGAAATACGGTGCATGTGCACATCCAGCGGGATAATCAATTTTCCTGCGGGAATATGCCATCCTCCGGGATCGACAGCATCGTGCCGGGCCATCCATCGGAGGTAGAGCATTAACCGTTTGCACGCGCTGTTGAGTGATGGGTCGGGCAGGAGGCTGTTGTAACGACCGCCATCGCCGCGAATACTCCGCACAAAACCCGTCAGCGCCGGAAGTATGGTATCGTCTGATTCAGTATAATACGACAAGAAACAGTGTTCCAATGAACCGTACTGATGCAGAATATTTTTGATTCCTGAGAGAAACGAAAACAACTCCCCATCCGTGGTGAACCGGTGTTTAAAACCGCGTGCCATATGAGCTATGGTTCTTGTATCTGTTTCCAGCAGAAAAGAGTAGGGCGATGAGCCGAGCATGCCGAGCACTTTTCGCACGCTGATAAGTATCTGCGTTACCCTGCCGTACGCAAGACAGGCGGCAATCAGCCCTGCGATTTCCATGTCGCGCACATCAGGATACTCGTACAGGACTTCCAGCGGGTCGGGATGTACGTATTTCCTGCGGTTAAGTTCTGTATAAAGGTTATCGAGTACTGCGGTATTGATTTTCATCCTCGTTCTCTGGCGGAAGAGTTTTTCACATCCTACTCATTAAGCAATGATTGTGCCGGATAGAATTAGCCTAGTTTTGCCAAAAATTTGCTGATAACCCCGACATGATTCATTTCTTCCTGAATAATTTTATCAAGATGCTTTCTGCCAAGAGATTCAGGAACCATTTCCTTCATGCCCACATAAAAGACAACGGAGTCTTTTTCTCTGCCGAGAGCGAATTTAAGTATTTCTTTCGGCGTTTCCGATCCGGTCATGGTTTTGGCGAGGTCGGTTTCCGCATTAAAAATATAACCGCTTGCCATTGATTGGAGATACGCGAGCGCTTCTTCGTCCGGGTCAACTGGCGCAAGGTTCTCGCTTTTCTATTCACGGGGCAAAATCGAAGCAGCAATAATTGCGGCACTTATTTCGGTTTAGATG
>QZJZ01000052.1 GCA_003599815.1 Candidatus Auribacter fodinae | reverse complement strand
AGCGACGTGGTGATCTCAAAATGAATAGAGCTGAGATTGCCACAGCCCCTTTGGGGCTTCGCAATGACATTCTCTTGTGACTTTTTCATCGCTCTCAAATTACTGTTAAATATATATTAAGTTTGACCGCACATTCATTATTTTGTTTACACGAAAATTTCAATCTGCCCACTTTTTCAGTCATTTGATTCTTCACGCAACATGTTATATATGAGTGCCTGGCTTCTGGTCTGAATATACTTTTTATTTTTAAAAGATTTATATTTTCCGTCAGGCTGAAGAACACGCGCTTTGATTTTATCTTCCAGATGAAACCGCAGAATCTCGCTGATTGTTTCCTGTGTTGAGCGGTCATCGATGGGAAAGAACAGTTCAATCCGCCGGTCCAGATTTCTCTGCATGAGGTCAGCGCTGGAAACATAATATTCGGGGTTGCCTCCGTTCGCGAAATAATAGATTCTGCTGTGTTCAAGAAACCTGTCTATCACGCTGATAACGTTAATGTTCTCAGTGTCGATGCCCGGTTTCAGGCAACAGATTCCGCGAACGATCAGGTCAATTTTCACGCCCGCATACGCAGCCTTGTACAAACAGGCAATCGTTTCAGGGTCGGTCAGGGAATTCACTTTTATGATTATATGCCCGGGATGATGCGGAATGGTCAGGCGCGCCTCCCGGTCAATCAGGGACATAATTTTTTCCCGCAATCCTTTCGGCGACGAGGCGATCTTGTTCCATTTCGGATAATTGGAATACCCGGTCATAACGTTAAACAACGACGCGACGTCATTGCATAAATCAGGATCAGTGGTAAAATATCCGATATCAGTATAAATTTTAGCTGTTCTATCGTTGTAGTTGCCCGTGGATAAATGCAGGTACCGGCGTATAACGTTGTCTTCCCTGCGGATAACCAGCAGTGCCTTGCAATGAATCTTCAGTCCGACAATGCCGTAAATAACGTGAGCGCCCGATTCTTCCAGTTTACGAGCCCAGTTGATGTTCACTTCTTCATCAAACCGGGCTTTCAGTTCAACAATGACAGTTACCTGTTTCCCGTTTTCCGCGGCACGCTGTAACGCCTGCACGATGGGTGAGTTGCCGCTCACCCTGTACAAGGTTTGTTTTATGGCGAGGACACTGGGGTCTTCCGCCGCTTCCTCTATAAACCGAACTACCGGGTCAAATGCGTGATATGGATGAAACAACGCGATATATTTTTTCTGTTTGATGGATTCGAAAACAGAGGTTTTTTCCGAAATATCAGGCGAACTGCAAAAATCCCATTCTGGTTCAGTCAGTTCCGTTGATTTCTCTTTTGAGATCAACTCGAAAAAAGAACTTAAGTCCAGCAGTCCCTCAATATTAAAAACGGATGAAGCGCCAAGGTCAAGTTTATTCAACAGCCATTTCTTCAGAGTGTTATTAGTTCCTGCCGGTATTTCAATGCGTACCGGATCCCGGCGTTTTCTGTGTTTCAGCTTTTTCTCAATATGGACTAACAGATCCCGAATTCCTTCTTCGTCCGCGGTATAGTCCATATCTTTGGTTAAGCGGAAAGGAAACGCGAACAAAACCTCATTTTCGGAAAAAAGCGAATCCAGATTCGCGAGTATCGCGTCTTCAAGAAGCACATAATAACTGCCTTTAGCGCGCGATGTGGTTCGCAGTTTAATAAACCGGGGAAGCACTTTGGGCACTTCCACAAACGCTCGGAGGATTTTGCCGGAATCATGTTTTTTTACCGACACCGCTATTTGAATAGTGAGGTTGTTCAGTATGGGAAACGGATGGCTGGGATCTATAGCGATCGGCGTAAGCACAGGAAATACTTCGTTGTTAAAATATCTGGAAAGATGATCGGTTTCAGCCGGAGTCAAATCCGCTGGTTTCAGTATAAATATGGAATGTTTTTCCAGTTCGGGCAGTAACTGGTTAAAAAGGCACTGGTACTGCATTTTGACCAGCTGGTCAGTTTTTTTCCTGATGCTTGCAAGCTGTTGTTCGGTCGTTAATCCTGAAGGGTCTGTGGACGTCGATTTCAAATACAGCTGATGTTTCAGGCCTGCGACTCTGACCATAAAAAACTCATCAAGGTTATTGCTGGATATTGCAAGAAACTTCAGGCGGTCAAGCACAGGGATATCCGGCTCATAGGCTTCATTCAGTACCCGTGCGTTAAAGTCAAGCCAGCTTAATTCCCGGTTGATAAAAAATCGTGATTCTATGGATTCCATTATTTCCCTGTCAGAATTATTTCCATTCCGTACGTTTCAGTGAATAACCCGCATTTACTTTTTACCATCCACAATTCGTTGGATAAATCGCTCCGGTTGGAAACGACAATTTCCAGTTTTTCATCGTCATAACACACTTTGCTGATGTTTATTTTCTCTGTATGAGGGCGTTCTAGAGAATCCGCTATTTTCAGGATAGACGCCAACTTACACACGAGAATTTTTTGTTCCGGCGATAACGATATATATTCAGGATGGTACTCTTTGGGAGACGCTTTCCGGTGGTATCGGGTTATAACCGCAATAATATTCTGTTCTTCCGCGGATAATCCCGCTATGGGCGAATTTTTTATTATATAATATGAATGCTTATGGTGCTGTCTGAAATTCACGAATTTTCCGATATTGCACAGCAGGGCGGCTATCTCAAGGTATAACCGTTCTTTATGACCGAGTTTGTGCAGTGGTTTCAGCTTATCGAAAAGAAATACGGCAAGATTAGAAACCGCGGTTTCATGCTTTTCATTATACTGATATTTTTCCCCGATAAATTTTACCGCTGATATGATCTGTTTATCGAAATTGTCAGGTCTTCCTGAAATGCTTCGAATAAAATCTTTCAGTACAATCTGCTTCGTATTGATGCTCGGAACAACCAGTTTATCGTACTCCACGCTGTTTAGCAGATGGGTCAAGAAATTCCGGCACGGCTCAATACCGAACGCGATAGTATCGGAAATATTGTACGTTTTCACCATCTCTTCAGGAGACATATCCCCGACATTATCCAATATTTTAAGAGCCTTTTTACTGGATACGGAAAAAATGTCTTCTTTCCCGATATTTTCCCTGCCGATATTTACCAGAGCCCGTACTGTCGCACCGACCACGATAAACAAATCGAACTTTTTTATTGGGGTAACTGTTGATATATCGTCTACAAGTGATTGTATGGCAGGATCTATGGCGTTTTTCAACAATTTCATGTTGAATGAGGGTGATATTTCCTCAATCAGCCGCATGGTTCCGAATTTCAATGTATGTATACTTCTTAAATTGCCTTTCTCGATGATTGCCAGATTGGTAGACCCGGTTCCGATACTGCACATTATGGCATTATGGTCTTTTAGACCGAATTTTTTGGATATCGCTTTTTTCACCGTGAGAAAATAGAGTTTTATTTCTTCGGCAGATTCAAGCACAGTAAGCTGAATGCCTGATTCCATTTTTATTTTGTTGATAAACAAATCCCTGTTCGACGATTCGCGTACCGCGCTGGTGGCTATAGCCTTGTACTGGGTTACGCCGTATTCCTTCATAACGCGTGCGAAATCGGAAAAAATATTGGCGCAGTCCTGCATATTCTGGAAACTGATTTTTCCCTGCCTGAACACATCGGACCCCAGAAAAATAGGGTATGACAGGTTTTCGAGGTTTTCAATCGCGCCTGTTTTTGCAACCTGAACTATGTCCATCCGCACGCCGTGCGCGCCTAAGTCGATTATCGCGAGCGGGCCGCTAACTGTATTTGGCATAATACCTTTCGCTATAAATGTTTTACGTGCGATCACGCTTTTATTTTATATACAGGAAGAATCGCCGCGCCAAGAGCGACGGCATCGTCCCCCAAAGAAGATAGATAAAGATTCACCTCACCGGGTTTCAGCCCGAACAAATTTTCTTCCAGCCCCTGCCGGATATAAGGAAACAACTCATTTCCAAGCGCTTCCATAACGCCTCCTCCGTACACGAAACAATCCGGTTCAAGCACGGTGATTATGTTTGCCGAGGCAAGCCCCAGCATATATGCCCCTTTACGCAGAACGCCGCAGACTACTTCATCATTATTTTTATACGCTTTGGCAAGATCACTGCTTTTCAGGGCAGAAAAATCGTTATTATACACTTTTGATATAGAGCTTTTTTTGTGCCGCTCATTGATAAGCTTATTCAGCCGTTTTCCAAACGCGGTTTTGCTTGAATACGCTTCAAGACACCCTTTATTGCCGCACCCGCATGTACGTCCGCCGGCTTTGATTATCATATGCCCAAGATCGCCGGCAACGCCTTTTTTGCTGGTATAGAGGGTTCCGTCAAGAATAATACCGCCGCCCACGCCCGTGCCCACAAAAAAGCCGACTGCGGACTTCGACCCTTTTGCCGCTCCGAACCGGTGTTCAGCAAGAATACCGCAATTCGCGTCATTGCCAAGAAACACTTCCCTGCCGAAAATCTTCTCGAATGTGGACTTCGCCGGAACATTGACGGCACCGAAGTTCGGCGCGTGTACAATATATCCATTCTCATGGTCGACCGGAGAAGGAACAGCAATTCCTATACCCGAAACATCCTCCATCCGTAAAGACATACTCGCAAGAGCCTGATTCGTTATTTCAAGAAGCTGTTTTCCTATAACGTCCAAATCGGCTTCTTTCGCAGTCTTGACTTTGGAACGGGTCAACACAGTACCGTCTTTTCCGGCAAGCACACAATAGATCTTTGTAGCCCCGAAATCCAGCCCTACATATACATCATTCATGTTTTCTCCGATTTCAATACATAAGAAAAGTGTACCAGGATTCAAAAACACTCATTTTTCAATCAGCCGTAAAAATATTATTTTACAGGACCCGGCTTTGTGACAGCTATTATAGTATACAGATCGATTTTTTTACAATATATTAAATCTGCGAATGAATCAACAAAACAGGCAAGCTGAACATAATTCTAACACAGGAAAAATAAAATATGAATAAATGTATAGGCGTCTTGACATCAGGAGGCGATAACCCTGGCCTCAATGCCGCGTTACGGGGATTGGGCAAAGCGGCTATTGGTAATTATGGAATGCATGTCATCGGATTCAAAGACGGGTTCCGCGGACTTGCAAACAACCATACTATACGCCTTGATGAACCGGCATTGTCAGGCATCCTGACGCTGGGCGGCACTATTCTTGGTACCAGCCGCGACAAGCCGCACCGGATGGTTGTGGGCGATAAAACCATGGATATGACTGATGTCATTGTGGAAAATTATAATAGAAACCATCTTGATGTGCTGGTCTGCATCGGCGGAGGCGGTACGCAGAAAAACGCATTCCGGCTGATGGAAAAAGGGCTTAATATTATAACTCTGCCCAAAACCATAGACAACGATGTAGCGATGACCGATGTAACCATTGGATTCGATACCGCTCTCAGCATAGCGACCGACGCAATCGACCGCCTGCACAGCACCGCTCACAGCCATCACCGGATCATTCTGGTTGAGATTATGGGGCATAAAGCGGGATGGCTTGCGCTCGGCGCGGGACTTGCCGGAGGCGCAGATATTATACTTATCCCTGAAATACCCTACGACGCAAATAATATTGCCAACGCCATAGTCCGCAGGTTCCGCAAAGGCAAACGGTTCAGCATAGTCGCCGTTGCTGAAGGAGCGCGAAGCGTTGAAGACGCTGACATTCTTCGCATCGCTGAGGAAAAAAAGAAAAACGCGAAAACAAAAAAGGATAAAGAACTCGCCGAAGCGGATTTGAACATCCTTCAAAAACAACATGCCGATAACACTGTCAGGCTGGCAAACCAGCTTCAGTCGCTAACCGGCCTGGATTTCAGGGTGACGATCCTCGGATATATACAGCGGGGCGGGATTCCTTCCGCAAATGACAGGTTGCTGGCAACACGCTTAGGAGCGGAATGCGCTGACCTGATACAACAGGGCAAATATGGTGTTATGGTGTCAGTAAAAGGAAACGGCAGTGAACTCGTGCCGCTTGATCAGGTTGCCGGTAAACGAAAAACGATACCCCTCGATCATGAATGGATTAAATCAGCTCAGAAACTGGATATTTTTTTAGGGAACTGATCCGGCAGAACGCTTTTATCAGCCGTCGGCATGATTGTCACTGCACATAGAATAAAACATGTCCCTGATTTTTGCGCTGTTGAATTCCTGCAGTAACGCATAGGATTTTTTGTGGAGTTCATTCTGGCGCACATACTGTAAGGATTGCAGTCCGCCAACTGCTATTACGGATTTTACCGGGATATCAGTTTCAGCAGGGATTGAGTCCAGATAACGCGTAATCACCTGTTGCTGAATGACCAAATCGTTCAAAGCCCCTAAGTTATCCTGCAATTTTTTCAGATGCTTCACAATGAACGCAATTTTCTTTTCAGGGAACAGCGACGCCAGCATTTCAAGTAAATACCGAAGCTTTTTACATTGAATTCGAAGCCCATGCAGTTCCGGGTACGGCGCGTCACAGCCAATTTTCTCAATGGACTTTATTACTTTTTTAAATCGTTTCAGTATAATTTTTTGAGCCAGAATAAGTATTGGGGTATCCGCATTCCTTGACTGTTCGGCATTCTCGTCTTCGGATGCCAGAAATTCCTGCCATAACCGTATCGTTTCCGTATATGCTTCGGAAGCCAGTTCAGCGGCAATCTGTTCATGCTCTTTTTTATAGAGACAGGATAAATACCGAAAAAATGCCGTTATATCGCGTTTAAAGGTATTAGGAAACAGCTCAATGTACCGGTCTTTATTCAGCAGAAATACGCTGGTGTCCCGTGTCGTGTTCGTCAGTTTAGCGATTTCCCTGAACCGTTCTTTGAACATATCGGTGATATCTTTTGGGAACACACCCTGAGCCTGTGACCATGCGGACCGTGTTTTCCTGATGGATACCCGGAAATCATGCAGGAACTCGCTGTCCAGATCCTGTATCACGCCTTTTTCGTTTTGTTTTATTATATCGAGCAACCTGACGAAAATCAGCTTCATCGCTTTGCCTGACGGTAAATCGGGATCCAACTGAAGTTCGATTTTCGCCGAGTAGGAACCGGGCGCTTTACCGGAAAGAGCAAATAGTTCCGCGGCTATTTCCTTGTACCCGGCAACCTTCCTGAATCCTGCGCTATGTATATGTTTATCAAAATAATCCAGCAATTCATGGTGTTCAGAAGAACAATAAGCAAGAACGACTGCCGGATTTTTTTTACTGTCCCGCACTACCGACAGCTTCTCAGTTTCAAACGCGAATATTTTTGCGCCATCTGTATTCAGTACACTAAATTGATGCTTTACTTTTTTAACCACAGCCATAGGAAGCAAAGCCCGAATATCCATAACAGGCGTTATGGCATCTTTTAAGCGTGAGACGGGAAAATCATTGCTGAACCGGGGCGCTTTTTTTGTTCTTGAACAAAGCGTCGACACTGGTTCGCCAGTATCAAGAGATTTAAGAATATAGTCATACGATTCTTTGCAGAGCGTCAGATTCGCCTGATACAGCCTCCAATCAAACGTGTCGTAATACGTCGATGTGACCGCACATTCCGCGTCTTTGACCAAATTATAATTCCTGACTGCCTGTAAGAAATGGCTCAGATCTGCCGGGTGTGATGATATGAATACATACTGCTTTGAGTCCATGAAGTAAGGTTCCGCAAAGATTCCTTTATGACAGCAGATGATTTTTCAGATTCGCCAAAATTTGCTTCAACGAATTCTCAGAAATGACGCTGACTGCGTTCTCTGCGGTAAGGATCCGGCGTTTTCTTTCGCCGGATTCGGGCCAGTTATTATATATATGGGTTACCTCAAGAAGATACAGTTTCACTTCATATTCTTTGCCGTATTTCTCGTATTGATAGGCCGCAAAAGGATGTGTTTCGATGATGCCCTCAACCCCGCATTCCTCAAAAGCTTCTTTGGCGGCAGATTCACATACAGTCAATCCCTGTTCAACATTGCCTTTTGGGAAAAACCAGTAATCATCAAAATATTTCGGGGTAATAAGGATTGTATGCAGGATATCCCTGTCAATGAAATATGGAATTACACCAGCTTGCTCATGCGGAACAACTTTCGTATGTTCACCCATAAAAATCCTCACCTGTGTTTGGTTATTATCAGCTTTATTGTGCAACACCACCATATACCATCTTAGCAGAAATAAATTTTTCTGCCAGTTAAAATTATGAGGATTCCGAAATTGAATTCAACTGATCTTTCCGGAAATTTTATGTATAAAATCCCCGGAAAGATCTTTCTGATGCATTTATCTTCAGCGGCAATTATATACTTGAAACAGCTTCTGTGACTCTATTCGCGCTGTGTTCCTGAGCAATCGTTGCGCTTGTCACTGTTTCAATCAGTTTTACAACATCCTCCACGGAACCGATCAACTCGACCATCACGGAATTTACGTCTTCTATAAGCAGAACGCCATTGCCGATTTTGTTGTTCACATCCTTTATAATATCCGTGATCTGTTTTGTCGCGCCTGCGGATTGTTCTGCAAGATTGCGTACTTCATCAGCCACCACAGCGAATCCCTTGCCGAATTCTCCTGCCCTTGCCGCTTCAATGGCGGCATTCAGCGCAAGCAGGTTTGTCTGTGACGCGATAGCGGTTATAACGTCAATAATATTACTGATTTTTTCCGCGCTGGAGGCGATATCTTTTATCGCGCAGACAGTTTCTTTTATCGCTTTATTGCTTTTTCCTGCCCGCGAGCTGACATCTATGGCGATATCGTTTGCCTTTTGCAGTTTTGACGACATATCCTTGATGGATCCAAGTAACTCTTCCAGCGACGATTTGCTTTCGTTGAGGCGTTCGCGTTTCATGTTGAGCATGTCTTCAAATTGTCTGCGGTTGGCGAGTTCATCCTGTAACTGCAAGTTGGCGGTTGAGATTTCCTCAGTTCTTGTCTGTATTTCATGTTCCAAGTTTCTGCGATGCTCGCTGAGTTCAATCTCGGCTGTCTTTAACTGCTCGTTCTCCTTTTCCACAAGCTTTTTCTGATAATAATAACAGTTTTCCGGCTTGTTAAGGTTGTTATGAATCGCAACCGCCATCTTTTCACAGGTATTATAACCGCATGACGCACAGTTTATAAAATCCGACTCGGAATACTTCATCATTCGTTCGTAGATCTTCTGAAACTCGCTTTTAGAAGGTATTTTCGTAATGTTGTTCGATCGTAAATCAGCGTATTTCCGATCGTATAACTGCGAGTCATAATATTTATCTATTACCTTTTCCAGCTGTTTCCGTGAACGTTTTTTTGCGAACAGCCCTTTTTTACGATATTTCTGTTCCATATGCTCACGGCGTTTTTGTATATGCGATTCAATCTCTTCCTGAGACGCATGCTGGTTGACAGTAGCGGTACCGCCGTTGCACCCATACTCGCAGTTTAGGCAATCTATAAGCAGGTTATTGATTTTTCCTGATTTATGCAAGGTTTCCGCCAGTTTTTCCAGATATTCGTATATGAGCGGAGCGCCTTCTATTTTCCGTGTTTTATTGCGGATGCCCGGCACTTCACGTTCAGCCGTTTCCAGCAATCCGCCCGGGGTAGAAAACAAAACCGCTCTTTCCGCAGGCGGGTTATCGTATTCAGCCGCATGACAGCGCTCAAGGCTGATGTTGTTTTCCTTCAGATATTTGTCTATGGAATACATGGTAACATTGTAATCGCCTATTCCTATCTCGTCAAATTCCCTTTTCTTTGCCGCACAAGGTGATATAACAGCGAATTTGCTGTTTTTGTACTGTGGGTAAAATACGCGTACCATTTTCATGGTGTGAGCCATCGGGCTGTCTTTTGGAGCAAGGTATTTCAGTAGTTCCGGCTTGTAGATCTGAATGAACGATACTATTGCAGGGCACGGCTGTGCAATCACCAGTTGAGGATTCCTGCTTTTCACATGGTCAAGATACGATTTTACCGTCAGTTCAGCGCCAAAACTCACATCAAAACAAGCAGTTACACCGATAGACTTCAGCCAGCCGTTCACATGAAGGTATTTATCGGGAAAATTTGACGCTATCGCCGGAGCAACAATCGCTACAATATTCTCTCTGCGCTTCAGAGCCGCCATAAAATCATCGAAATCGTCTTTTATGACCCGCGCGTTATGAGTACACGCCTTGACACAATTTCCGCACCCGATACACATATCGGGATTGAGTTCCACATATTCCCCGCTTCCATCATTACAATACTTCACGGGACATACGGATATACACATATGGCAATTAACGCATTTTTCACTGTCAACTACTATCACTTTCGACAATTTCATTTGACAACTCCTCTTTTATTGACTGATTATATAGGTAAGTGTGCAATTTTCTGCTGTTTTGATCGTCGAAAGAGAAAGATTCTTAATGCGTATTGAATACGCTAAAACTACGTACCATCATATACGCAGTAACGCATTTTTCAAATCATTTAAGATGATTATTACCAGTTAAGATAATCAGTAAAAATGCTGACAAAATACTGTGTGCGCAGGAAAAACAGCACAGGACAGGCTCAGATTGTCTGAAGGAAGGTAATAAGATTGACCTTGTTGTTGACGAGCTCAAGCTTAATGCGGATATTATACCGATACCGCTCAACAGTCCGTATTGAAATGCCCAGCAAATCCGAAATCTCTTTTGAACTCAACCCATTTTTTATCAGGTTGCAGATTTCCAGTTCGCGAGGTGAAAGATGAGTTTCCGTTCCCGATATTTTTTTCCCGAACGAAGACAGAATGTCGTTAAGATTGTTTTTGACAATATCCAGCTGGCTTTTTTCGCGGGGCGATACGTTTAACGCCAATTTTTCCAGAGACGGCATTATAAAGTTTTCTATATTTGAAACAATCTCATCTTTTACACTGTTTTTCTCGGTTTCGATCTGTTCGAGGATCTCTTTCAGTGCGCTGTTTTTCTGTTCAAGCGACTCATTTTGTTGTCTGAGAAGTTCCTTTGACCGGTTCAACCCGTCTATAGCGAAATAGCGCTCAATCGCACTGCCCAAAAGCGATACGATAGCAGGTATCATTTCTTTTTCGTGATCCGAGAATAATGCTGATGAATCTCCTTGCTCTATAGTTCCTCTTGATATTTCAAGAATGCCTTCACTCATATCATTTACCCGAAATGAAGTGGAAATAACATGCGCGTCGCGCTGAAATAAAGATGACTTCACACAGATACCGCATACTGTAACACATACCCCTGTATTTTCCGGGTTTTGAAACGCCAGCGGGATACTCCGTACAGCTTGTTCCAGCATGGAATTTAACGAAGCAAAGGAATCTTTCAGCAAAACTGAGAGGCGATACAGGCAGTCAAGTGTTTTGACCCGTTCGCCAAGAGCGCAAAGAGATTGATCCCGTTCATGTTCTGCCTGCCGGACACGCCGCTGGTTTTCAAACACTCTCCAGAGATAGACAATAGATAAACAGGCAAGAATGGATGCCATCAAACTGGGGAATTCTTTTAACTGTTCAATAATTAGCGTACGGCTGATGAGATTTCCACCAAGCAAAAGGGTAAACATCATACGTATAACTGTAAAGAAAAACATCGCGCCAACCAGAAGTATACGCCAGTCACGCCATTTCAGAAAAATAATAATTGCTCCAATGGAAGCAGTTAGGCGAAGCGGAATCGAAAGGGTAAGCGACGGGTCAGGCTTGATGAGCCATACGCCATACCCCAATAAAAAAAAGTATACGCAGATGCTAAATGTGAATAAAAAGAATTTCCCTGATGCGTTTTTCATTCATATAATTCACTTTTTATCAACTAATTGCGACTTAATTAAAGCTGTAATTACTTTTGAATATACCAAGCATTTTTTTGACTCTCAGCATATTAATTTAAAGCAATTGCTATGCCAGTATTTATGCAACTTTTATTTCCTAGAAAACAAGTAGAGGCATCTAATTAGCGTTGAGAGAACAAAGAGAGTAAGGTTATGAGGGTGCTCAAAACTGAGAACGATTAAAAAGTCACAACAGACTGTCATCGCTCTGCCTCGAAAGAACGCGGCAATCTTTTCATTCTGATAGTGTTATACACATGAGATCACCACGTCGCTAACGCTCCTGATGACATCTTAAAAGAGGAACTTAGAATCTTTTTCAGCGCTCCCAAATCGATTAATTTTGCACCCCGGGTATTTTTATTACGCATCACGCTTTTACGATTCCACTATCTTTTGACATCTTGCATTTCGTGATCCGAATCGAAAATTTTCAGGAACGTTATTTCACCCGGACGTACGGGAAGCGTAACATGCAGGGGCGGATACTGTTTTACATTGATAATAAAATCAAGTGGATACTCTTGTGTTATATCGAGATCTTCTTTAAAAAAGACTATTTTGTCTTCCTCAAAGGAACCGATAAAAATATACGTAAAGTTTTCCTTATTCAAATACTTCGATTGGATATGAATATCAGCCGGCCTGTTGACCAATTCTATACTTACTTCAAGTGATTTCAATAGCTTACTGATTCCCGCAGTATCATTGTTCAAATTGAGTTCACGTAATTTTTCTTTGATTCGTTCTACCTTACCCAGTGTAATTTCTACCATAAACTGCCGTACAAAGGTTTGATTAGACCGTTTATATTCTTCAAGTGAAACGAAATCTTGTTCGATGAATGCTTTAATATATTTAAAAGAAGGATGGCCAACACTGTCAATGTACGCGCTCCCGCTCAATTCAGGCCCCAAACCGAAAAATGTTTTTACTGGAAAATGATGAACTTCAAGCGGGACAACAGGCAAATCCGGAATGCTTGATTTTTTAATATATACCGGTTTATCTTTGTCTTGGTGCATACCTCTATAGTTAGCAAGATCGATTGCCGCATATTGATGTCCGCTTAAATGTCCGCAGGGCTGTTCGACAAAGTCATCTCCTTTTTCATCATTAGCGCCGATAATAAACAGAATATTTTTGTCATTCAATGGATATTCAGAATCATTGTCAAAATCAACGAGTCGTTCTATTGCCATGGTGTGCTGGGGGCTTCCCAGTCGCGTATCTTTAATTTGCTCAATTCCTTTAACCATCGGTTTAAACATAGGAGCACGGTAGAGCATCTCGTATCCAATATTTGCCTTCGGAGAACCGAATATCGAGCCGGATATACAGATTGTGCGAAACTCAATATCACGTAAGGATCCAAAAAAAGCATCTTCTACAATAAACTCATTTAATTGATTTAAAAATTCAGGATCATTCTGTTTTTTTAAAAGATATGTCTTCAAACTGTTATACTTTTTGGGATATTTATCTGTTTCAGGCGAGTCAAAATGTTGTGTCGCTGGAAAAACCGAGACTGGATCCATAATATAGTTTTTTAATATTTCAAACCGCCTTTTTACCTCCAGTTCCAGCCAGTCTTTAACGTCCTGTAAATCTTTATTTTTACGGAATTCAGCTTCATGCTGATATGCAGCATCAAGAATTTTCTGATATATACCAACCGCAAGAACAAGCTCCTTATAAACCGGATCGTTCATTAACGCCTGATACTCATCACCAAATTCTTGCTTGTACTCATCGTACTGTTTTCTATAATTATAGTTTCGGGCGATAAACTGTAACGTAATTAAACCTCCCTGGCTGTACCCTATGAGCACGACTTCTTTTAGTGGTGGTAAATTATTGGTTTTACGCCTCACGCGCTCTTTTTGAATTGATAATAAGATATAGGGAATAACCCGTGTCGATAAAATAGAATATTTCTCGGTTATCAACCCTGACTTTACACTGAGGGGATTGTCCTTTGAGTCATAAACCATACACTGGTATGGGATACTCAGATCTGCAAATATTTCCTGAAGATTGCCGAAATGCTGTTCCTGAGTCATCTTGCTTCCTGGAACTAAAAATCCCGGTATTGACAAAACAAGCGGCGGTGTCTGTTCCAATTGCTGGATGTTGTTTTCATCAGCAAAACCGCCAATACCGGCGTAACAAAAACAAAATGCAATAGTCATTAGATAATTCAATATATATTTTCCTGTTCTCATCATAACTTTCCTTTGCACGAGTGCTTTGTTCTTAATGAATGATTTTCAGAAAAATAATTTTAATACTATTATCTGTTAATGTAAATGTGTTTAATACTGATTTTAATTTTAGTCAATATGAGCTTATCTGTATAGACTTATGGGAACAGCCTTATTTTGTTAAGTGTTTGATAGTGATAACAAAGGCTGGAGCAGTATACAGGGATTGATTCACGTAATCTGTTGTTCGCTATGACATTTAATCATTTATAAAATTAATGTATACATAGCAAACGTTTATAGTTTCAGCAGGCAGAACTTCGTGCACGAAGTTCTGCCTGCTGTTAAATTGCTTATTCCTGCATGGAACGCTGGGGTGCGGAGTAAGGACGCTGTGCAGTCCAGAACGTACAGGGAGTGTCAGCATGAGTTTTTATCAGCACCGACTCACCCGGCTTTAATGT
>QZJZ01000102.1 GCA_003599815.1 Candidatus Auribacter fodinae | reverse complement strand
GTCGACCGCCTGCTGGAGGACATCACCAAGGATTACCGTCAGACGCTTCTGGCGTTGGGCGAGCTTCCCGAAGATGCCTCCACCGATGCCATCTTGTTGCGTCTGGATCCGGGTTCGGATACGGCGTCGACGTCCGCACCGTCCGGCGAAGCCACGGGACCGGGCTCCCTCACAACACGCGAGAAAAAGGACTTCGTCTGTCGGGTAGCGGGTTTATACTGTATAAAGGGATGGGCGCGCGTCTGGAACGGGCTTTAATCAATTTTATGATAGACCTTCATGTCCGGGAACATGGCTACACCGAGATTTTTCCGCCGTTTCTGGTAAACGCCGCGTCAATGTTCGGAACCGGCCAGTTGCCGAAAATGGAAGCGGATATGTATAAGCTTCCTGAAGACGATCTGTATCTCATACCGACTGCCGAGGTGCCGGTAACCAATATTCGCCGAGGAGAAATACTCGATGAAGACGATCTGCCGGTTTATAACGTGGCGTACACGCCTTGTTTTCGCCGCGAGGCAGGATCGTACGGCAAAGACACGCGCGGCATGATACGCGTGCATCAGTTTGATAAGGTCGAACTGGTCAAACTGGTCAAAGACGGCACCGCGTATGACGAACTGGAAAAACTGCTGGAAAACGCGGAAAAAGTGCTTCAGCTGTTAGGCCTGCATTACCGTATATTGAAACTGTGTTCCGGCGATATGAGTTTCGCGGCGGCAAAATGTTATGATATTGAAGTCTGGGCGCCGGGCCAGCAGGCGTATCTTGAGGTGTCGTCATGCAGTACGTTTGAAGATTTTCAAGCGAGGCGCATGAGTATCCGATATAAGGAAAAGCAGACTAAAAAGACGAAGTTTGTCAGTACGCTGAACGGGTCGGGCCTGGCATTGGCGCGGACTGTGGTCGCGATACTGGAAAACTATCAGCAAGCTGACGGGCGGGTCAGGATACCTGATGTGCTTGTGCCGTATATGGGTGGAATTGAGCGTATTGGGTAAAAATCCGCTTATTTGGCTTGACGGAAACAATTTATTTTTGATATTTTAACACTTTATCACGGAGGGGTGGTAGAGTGGTTGATTGCACCGGTCTTGAAAACCGGCGAACCGAAAGGTTCCGTGGGTTCGAATCCCACCCCCTCCGTTTAGACAATTTAGAATACCGCTTATTAATGTGCGGAGAGGTGGCTGAGCAGGCTGAAGGCAACGGATTGCTAATCCGTCGTAGGGGCGCATACCCTTACCGAGGGTTCGAATCCCTCCCTCTCCGCCATTTTTTTGTTTATTGCGAGGATAGCGTATAACATCCCTTTTTATCGTAGGGAACAGGCATGCCTGTTCCTGCAACGGTGCAAATAATGGATTAATAATTGGGAGCGCTGAAAAAGATTTTAAGGTCCTCTTTTAATATGTCATCACGAGGAGCGTTAGCGACGTGGTGATCTCATGTGTATGACACTATCCGGCGGAGGTGCCACACCCCCTTCGGGGCTTTAGCAAAAAATGGCATTGCAAAAGTTCCTGCGGAACAAGCGGCAATCTACTTCTTTGTAAAATGATATGTGTTGTTGCGTTTGGATACCGGATAGTAAAGGCACGGTCAAAGTACGCTAACACACATGAAGTAAGTAACACTTATTTATTCCTTTAATACACTTGTTTCAAGCGAGATACAGCGACAATCGTATCTATCAACGAGTTCGATTTGCGCATCATTGGGGTTATTCTTATTTATCAGCTCACTTTGGTAAACAAAGTGAGCGTTTTTTGTTTGTAGAAGATTCTTATTCCTGTATAGTTGAAAACATAATATATGGCGGAAAATCAATTAAGTGATGTGTCACTTTAATTTTTTTGGGGCGTAATAAACAGAGTGAAATTTCCTTTTGATAAATTGTCCAAAATGATTATTAGGTATCGGGTAGAATGGTTTCATAAATTTCAAAGTATGTGCCGTAAAATTTGGGAAGAGATTGAAGATGATAAAGGGCTTTATCTTTACACACAGACCCATATACTGTAACAGATTTTTTGTCTACAATATTTGTAGATAAGTTCAAAATACCAATTTTGTCAGAAATTCATGGAGTTTTGAGGACATTACCTTGTAACCCTTGTCCTTTTTAAGTTTTATATTTGAATTAAATTTATTATTTCAATAAAAAAATATTTACAATTAAAATGTTAATTGCTAATTTAATAGTAGATGATTTTTTTGCTTTTACTTGTACATTTTAATAGGGAGAAGGGTTATGAAAACAAAGTTTTTTAAAGAAGAAATGCTCGGTAGAAAAACGAGGGAACATTTTGATATATTGTCGTCGCTTTCATTAGATACAACAACAAAAATTTTGGGTTGGTTGGAAAGTCTTTCTAAAGGTCCAAGTATCACTCGAAAAGAAGTTTTTTATTTATCAAGTATTACAAATGAGAGCGCTGAAAATATAATGCATGCTTTATCTGCGATGATTTATTGTATTACTATTATTGCTGAAGGTAATGACGATATAAAGGATTTTTATTCTGACCTTAAAGAATTAAAGATCATAAATGAAAAGGCAAATTATAAATCTCTCGATTATTTTTTTTCTAACCTAGATAGCGTTGTTACGAAATTCCAATTTTTTATTCGAGAATCACATTCGGCTAATCGAGGAATGCCTAGCCTTGATAGAGTTTCAGCTACAGCAGCCATGAGACCGATTTATGCACGTGATTTTTCGTATGATGATGACTCATTAGATACATATAAACCGAATTGTATTGGACTATGTGTTGTTGCAGAAATAATGTTATCCACGGAAGACCCTGATTCTTTTTTATCTTTCCAACTGAATTCAGAAGGCTTAGATCGTTTTATATCGCAACTCTTAGCAGTTCAGTGTCAACTAAAACAAATGCAGGAGTTTGCTAAAACTTACAACGATAAGGATAGAAAATGAGCATAGAAGATAAAGAAATTTTTGATAAGGCATTTAAGGATTTCATCAGTACAAATATTGATTTTCCTGACATAAATTTTTTAGGAAAGTCTAGTTTGGATGAAGATTGTTATTATCCTTTTCCTTCGTTCCTTAATGTATCATCGGTCTCGTCAGCTGAGACAAAAGACGGCAAATATATCATAGAGATGATACAAGAAATGCACAAAAAAATCGATACTCTTGCAACAAGCGAACAAGTTCAAAACCATGATACACAGGTTAAAAATGAAGTTATTAAAAACAGAAAAATTTTAAGAGATAAATTAGAAAAAATATATATGGAATTCAAAAAAAAATCTTTGCGTCATCAGTTGAGCATTCATGTAAGCATTTGGGTATTTATTTTTACCGTTCTTACCATTATTTGTTTTTTTCAAGGTACTATTATTATTAATTCAGCTATATCAGGATTATTTCTGTTAGCATCAATTTTATTTTTAATTATGGCACGGAAAATTCCTGATATTGAAGGTTTTTCGGAGATTATAGATGAGTCTAGTACTGAATAAATTATTAGAAGATCCTCAAGGAGCCTTTTTGATATTAATTGGTATTGCTGCGTGTATATGGGCTCTTAGTAAACTCGCTCCTTATCCACTACATTTTATTAGAGATTTGATCGGGATTTTCACTAAAGAGTTTATGTTGCATGATGGTCGTCTAACGATTGAAAATATCAATGTACTGATTATTATTATTTTTCTTATGCTCTCAATTTTTTCTATGATATTTGAATTTCCTACTATATTGAATCAAATCGGTATGGATAACACTCAAGGCAGTAAAACAGTTACTATTACATCTATAATCATATTAGTAATTGCATGTTTTCTTTCCCCCTGTTGGATTCTTCTACTAAAAAAAGATATAAATACTGCTGAAACGTATAAACAACTATTAGAACTCTTAAACGATATTAAATAGAATGACAACTCCTTTCTTTTTAATATTTGTTGTTTCTTTTTGGGGCAACTTTGTGAAATATTCTCATTTATGAGCCCTATGTTGCATTCCTGCGATAAAAAAATAAATCCCCTTGTAACGTAACGGGATTATTCTTTATTTTAACCTAGGAAATTATTGATATATTGTGGTTCACCCTTGACTACGCTATCCCAGCCCAAAGGAAATGTTTTTTTCATCTGCCCCCACCCCAAAATGGGCAGTAAAAAAGTTTTTCCGACCCCATGGATTAACCAGAATTACAGGGACACAACACTTAATTATTCCTTTAAAGAACTTGTTTCAAGCGAGATATAGCGACAATCGTATCTATCAACGAGTTCGATTTGCGAATCATTGTTTAATTAAACAGTGACAGACACCATTTTAAAGAAGGAGATTCCTACGTCGCTTCGCTCCTCGGAATGACGGATTTTGAGGAAAATGCCCGATATCAGTGTAAGCAACTCATGAAAATGCTACCCGCCGTACTGCTCAGCGTGATTTGGATAATTTGCTCGAAAAGAAGATGATACAAGCTGTAGTAAATATCCCCACTGACCCCACAAAATACTATGTTCTACTGTGACATTATTCACTGAATTGCTCTCCGCGGTTTTGGCAAGGGAATCACTGCTTTACGATCTCCTCAATCAAAAAACGAGTCGATACAATTGGATTTTGTCGACACGTTCTGATAACATATTTATCCAATCTTAAAAAAATTTTTAGAAACTGTTTCACCAATCCCAAGGCTGATATGAGCAGATTAATCCATGCCTACATTTCAACAACACTGCGGTATTCCATGCTCGCTCTGACCGCTCTGATCATTACCGCCCAACTGGTTTTCCTCTGGCAGGAGCCCGGAGGGTTCACCGCGGTTACAGGCGCGCTGGTACTTATCGCCTGCGCCGTTCTCCTGCGAAAAAGCATCGCGGTTCCGCAGAAGCGAGCTGTACCGGTCCTGCTGTCCATCGGATTAGCAGTCCGCATAATTTCTCTTGTCGGAATACCGAACCAGCAGGTGAGCGATTTCCAGATCTATCACGAACTCGCCTCGGCTATGGCGGACGGGCAGGGTTTTGCGTACACAGGAACAACCGGACTGCAGGAAGATGTCGCCATATATCTGAACAACGCCAAAGCCAAACCGCCGCTACCCACAGCGTTCAGGCCGGTCGGATACCCGGCGATGCTGAGCGTCATATACCGGATATTCGGCGCAAATCCATTATACGGCAAATTGTTCAACCTGCTTCTCAGCCTGATAGCCGGAATATGCGTGTATTACCTGTTACTGCCGATACACCGCGAAACGGCATTTTTCGGCTCGTTACTGTGGCTTATCTACCCTACCAACATCTTAGCGGCAAATCTGCTCGGAACGGAACTGCCGTTCGCCGTTGCGCTCCTTGCGGGAACGGTACTCATCGGCCGTATATCAGACACCAGAACGCCTGCGGATATTATTTTCGCCGTGACAGCCGGACTGCTTTTCGGGCTCGCCACGCTTATTCGCCCCGGATTGTTCATTGCCGCCTGCGGAGCCGTCGCCCTCTGTATTCCTGATCTGCCTTTACGCCGAAAAGCGTTGTTAGTCCTGATGTTTATAATCTGTTTTGCTGTCATGCCTGCGCTCTGGGGAGTGCGGAATTACAATCGATTCGGTAAGTTTCGCGTTCAGTCTACTAATGTTGGAATTGAGTTGCTGAAACGGACGCCGGATATGAGTGAAAAGCTGAGGCATTCAGAACGATACGGGCTGTTAGTCAGGAAATTCAATGAATCGTCCGACGAATTTCAGCGGTCTGCGCTGGCATCGAAAATCGCATTAATCCATTTTAGAGCCGCGCTCAAACACTATGGGATACCCGGTTTTTTCCGCAGTGTACTCGTGCCGAATTTTACCCATGCATGGAAAAAGGATTCCGCTATCCTCGCATGGTGCAGTAACTCGGAGTTCTACTCTCTCCGCCGTCCTGACAGCTTATCTCCTCTGTCGGCACGTTCAAAGTCGTTACTGCAAACGGTCACGCATGCGGGTTATCTGTGTGTCTGTTTATGCGCTTTGGCAGGCTGTTTCCTGCTGAGGAAAGAATGGACGCCGGGGACGGTATGTTTGGCGGTATACCTGCTAATATCGGCTTTGTTATCCGCACTGTTTTTCGGCAAACCGAGATTTCATTTTGCGCCAATGACTGCGTTGTTCGTTTTTGCCGGGTATTTTCTCTCCGTCTTATTCAGATCGGATACATCGGGCACATCTGCGAAACATGAAGATATGAAATGATATCTTGCTGTTTTGCTCACTACCCCCTATTATAGTATCTGATACTATATATGTAATGCGAATTAAAAGTGAACGCTGGGGACTATGAGCATCATGTTTGAACCGATGGAACAAATGCATTCCGCGGAAGTTATGGCGATATTCAATTATTATGCCGAGAACACGTTTTCCGCGTATCCCGACACACGCCTGCCGGATCCGTTTTTCGCTAAGTTTCTGGAAATGACCAGCGGCTACCCTGCATACGTTATAAAAAACAGTGATACTGATGAAATCGTAGGATTCTGTTTTCTGCGTCCGTTTAACCCGTTTCCGGTATTCAGGAAAACTGCGGAAATCACCTATTTCATTAAGCACGGATATACGGGTAAGGGAATCGGCAGGAAGGCGTTGGATAAACTGCTTGATGAAGCGGAAAAAAGAGGGATACGCACCATTTTAGCAAGTATCTCTTCGAAAAATGAGCAGAGTTTAGCGTTTCATAAAAAACATGGGTTTCGGGAATGCGGGACATTTCGCAATGTCGGCGAAAAGCTCGGTGTTTCGTTTGATATGGTCTGGATGCAGAAAGATTTGGTTTGAGCGTATATAACTATAGGGAGAAACGCCATGAGTCAAGCAACACAGAACACCGGATGCTGTCCTCAGTTCAATCCTGCACCGTGGGATGAACGAGTTTGCGAATGGAACAAGAAGAAGTTTATCAAAGATAAGGTGTTTACCCTCTTTCATGTGCCGTTGAATTTCGGGTCGGTTATCAAGCGAATGACAAAAAAGGTGGAAGCGGCAAACGCCGATATGCCCGACTGGCTCTGCCTGTCTGACCATACCTCAAAATGGAACATGGATCTCTATCTCGCTGTCGATAAAAATATCCCTGACGCGGATAACTTTACTCTTTCCGGTACCTTCCTCACCAAAGTGTACGAGGGAGACTATAAAGAAACCGGCAAATGGTGCAAAGATTTTGCCAACTACGTGAAGAACAAAAAACGTGACCTGAGAAGAATATATATGTGGTACACTACGTGTCCCAAATGCGCCAAGGCGTACGGCAAAAATTATGTCGTGATTGTCGGTGAAGTATGAGCAAGCTGACGACACTTCATAACATTGGAAAAGTAACCGCTGAAAAGCTGGAACAAATCGGTATACATACCGCTGAGGAATTCCTCGAAAGAAATCCGTACGAGGTGTTTGAGGAACTGCTGGAAAAAGTTGATCCGACACTCTGCAAATGTGCGCTGGCTGGAATCGTCGGAGCCTACCATAATACAAAATGGAACTTTATACAAAAAGAAGCGGTCGCAACTTTTGAAAAACGGCACCCCAAACATGTATGGAATGAGTGACCTATTTGAAGTATTTTCCGGATATGCTGTACAGGAGAGGACGGTACATAATCATCTGTTGACTTTAGCAGGCGAACGCCTGTATCTTGGTAAATGGTATGTTTTTGTCGAAAAGTCAACTTAATGGAGATACCCGCTATGTTGTTACATCAGAAATCCAAACCTTGGGCAATACTTATCGTACTGTTGGTTGTCTGTTTCCCGCTCACGTTATGCGCTATGTCGCCTTTTGAACGACTGCTGAAACCTCTGGAAGGGCTGAAATCAGCCAAACTCAGCGAAACCAGAATAGCTGACGGATTACGCGAAGCGTTGCGAGTGGGTATAGATAATGCCGTCAACGCTACCGGAAAAGTCGATGGGTTTTTCGGTAACGAAGCAATAAAGATCGCTATGCCGGAAAAAGTTCAGATGATAGAAAAAGGTTTGCGAGTTATCGGGTTAGGTCCGAAAATCGACGACTTCATCCTCAGCATGAACCGCGCCGCGGAAGGAGCGGTACCTTACGCCAGAGACATTTTTATCGATGCCATCATGGATATGTCGTTCGATGACGCCATGGCTGTATACAAGGGCGGCGATACGGCGGCAACAGACTTTTTTAAAGCGAAAACGCATGACAAACTCGTTGCGGCGTTTCTGCCTCAGGCACGAAAAGCGCTTGATAATTATGATGTGACCAAAAAATACCGCGAGTTAACCGGGCTTTACCAGAAACTGCCGTTCGCAGACAAACTGCCTGCATTTGACGTGGAAGAATACGTCGTTTCAAAAACCATTGACGGCCTGTTCTCCGTGCTTGCCGAAGAAGAGAAAAAAATCAGGACACAGCCGTCCGCGCGGGTAACCGATGTGCTGAAAGAAGTGTTCAAATAATCGGATTTGCCGAGTTGCTTTTCTGGAAGATTTAAATTAGGGACACATCCCAATTTAAACCGTCATGCCATTGCGATAATTCCACTGGAATTCGAAGCACCTCCGCTAAAACATGTTGCACACAAGAGCGCTTTAAAATCAAAATAGCTTCTTGGCTTATTTATCTTTTTTGTCAGTGAAATACCGTAGGAATAATCTAATAGAGTTTGTTTCCATTAAACAACTCGACACCAATATCCTTGATAGTTATATCTTTACTGTTCACTGTAAGTTCATTGCTTTTAGGAGCATGTGATATTTCTTTCTGCATTCGTGTAGGGAACAGGCATGCCTGTTCCTCAACGCCGTTCATTCGGAGAAGCATGAGCGATTTTGGAAGATCATTTTTTAATATAATCTGGGCATAGAAAAATTGGGATGTGTCCCTAATTTAAGCGCATCGGATGATATGCTCTACAATATCCTCACATCTACACCACGACAAGGGAAACTATTTTTGTCCATGATTTGAATTAACCGATTTTTATGGCATACTATATATAGGATGTCTTAACTATATAGGTGCCATGGACAAATACGCGAAATTAGTTCTTATTCTTTACATTATGCTTCTCTGCGCCAGCAAAGCCGGGGCGGTAAACCTGAACCAGACGCAGTCGTCCGGGTCAGTCGATACGCCTGCGCCGTCAGTCAGTCCGGGCGAGGTAGTATCGTCGCGTCCTCTGCAACTCGCTCTGCCTGAACCGCGCAAGCTGGAAATCCCGTACCAGCATGTCCGGGACATAGCCGCCCGCATCAACAGGGTCAACATCCCGGAACCGACATTGTTCCTGCGCGGTGTGGACAGAGGATACACACGCCATGATTACTCCTTGCAGGACAGTCTCCTCCAGCGCCGGTCAATACTCCAGCACGACGAACTGCGCGATACGGGCGGTAAATACCTGACTGATGTCCTGCGCGAAGTCACATCGGTCCGCACGTGGGGGCGCATGCCGGACGACAGATCGGACAACTGGGCAGACGAGTTTGACAGGGAAGTCATTGAGCATGACCCGGCACCAGAACCGTATAGAGAATATACGCCGGGCTCGTCACCGCTCTATACTGAAAATAAATGGGTTACAACATATTCTCTGCACCAGCCGCCTCCCATAGTACATGACATGAACGACAATAAGCTTGATACCCAGATAGTTATGCTTTCCGATCAGGCTGAGGCAGTACCCACGGATTCCGCAGTGTATAAACCTGAGCCTGCCGCTGTGACCAGCGGGCCGCGCCCGTCAAGCCAGCCGGACAACGCGTTTCTGCTCACACTGCCGCCTGAGATTGAGCAGGTGTACCTTGCGAACAACTGTACCGCTTCCGAAGACGTTGAAGAGTATAATATCGTTTTCAGGTTTTTTATGTTTATATACGAATCCATGCAGAGTTTCGTATCATTCATCGGGAACTTGTTTTCATAACGGTTATTCTGTCGCTTTGAAATTGTCGATGTAGACGTTGCCCGCGGCGGTGAAGTCAGTTCCTGTCTGCATGAAGAGGATTTCCACTTTTTCCACACGAGTCAGGTCAGGAGTTGCCCAACCCGCTTCATTGTATGTCAGGCTGGATGCGCTGACTGATACGGGAACCCATCCTGATGCCGAAGCTGGTATGTCGATCAGGTTCGCGTCGGGCGTGCGGAATGTTTTCAGCGTTCCGGTCTCGTTGCAGATAGCGGTAATCTGAACTGCAATAACGCCGGAAACCGCTGAACCGAGGTCAGTTCTTATATCAAACGATATATCCGCCGCGGAAAAATCCAGAGCCGGGTTCCAGTCGTTTGACTGCGACACGCCGAACGATACCCATGCGGGCGGCACGCCGCCTGCCGGTGAATCGAATATGATATTGAGGTATTTGTCATCAGCGGTACCAACAATATAGCGGTCAAGATGTTCCGAACCGAAAACAAACCAGTCCGCCACGCTGTTCGGATCAGCGCCGAGCTCATAATTATTGTAATACTCATAGAAGATACTCTCCTCCAGCGTAAAGCCCGGCGAATCCGCCAGCAAAGAATCCGTATCCGTGTTGCTGGATACGGTGTTTCCGCTTATTGTTATGTCGCTGAGGTTGTTGTATTCGTACAGCCTGATACCGTTGGCGTTTCCGGTGATGGTGTTGCCGCGAATATCAAGGTTCTCGTTCATGAATCCGTAAATACCGTCGTCCGTGTTCCCCTGAATCGTGTTTCCGCTGATAGTCACATTGCTTTGCGGGTTGTACATTTCTATACCGTCATCGTTGCCGCTGATGTTGTTGTTTGAAATGGTCACGTTGTTCGCTGAATGCAGGTAAATGCCGTCACTGGTGTTGCCTGTAATACTGTTGTTATTAATAGTGACGCGCGATTGCGGACGGTGGAAATATATACCGGTTCCGTTGCCTGATATGACGTTGTGATGCACGGAGACATTGCTCACGTTGGAACCGTAAATGCCGTGGTTGGAGCCCGCTCCGGTGATTGAGCATCCCATGATCTCCGAATCGTCCGCTACGGTGATGGTGTGATCGGTTCCCGACCCTTCCAGCACAGGGTACCCGGCAGTCGGTAACCGGAACTGTCCGCTGTATCCGCTCCCCCAGAGGGTTGTGTTTGCCGGAAGCGCATAGTTTCCGGTGTATGATGACCCGTCGCCTCTGAAAATATAAACATTTTTTATCCGGCTGAACTCTGTTGACGCCAGCGCGGCTGTCAGAGTGCTGAACGGGTGTTCCAGAGACCCGTTTTCCGTGCCGCTGGTGTTGGTGTTGTTGACATATACAAGGGGCATAGCGGTCTGCTCGGCATACTCCTCTTTGTCGTTGACCTGGATATCGAGGTCGCGTACTACCCGCTCGAACATCCGGTTGCGGAGCGAGCCCCTGTCTTTACGGCGAAACGGATTGTTCCCCTTTAACAAGTCACCCAGTTCGAAGGGGATTTCCACCCTGAACCCTGCGGCGAAATAAATGTTGTCATCGTCGTTTAATGTATGGTGGTTATCGGGTACTTTCATTGAGCAGTCCACGATGAGCCAGTTGGTCAGATGCGTTTCGGAGCGAAGGTTAAAGAAGGATTTGTCTCTGGATAATTTCGCATCGTAAAAGCTTGCCCCGGCGAATATCCGTGTGCGGAACTGCCTGATGGGTAACGGGCATCCGACTTCGAAATCGAATCCCTCCAACGGCTCCTCGAACAGGCTCCGTTCCCATCGCACAATACCCTCTGAACCAAGATGATAACCGGATGATGAGCCCAGCCTGCGGGGTTTGTTTACCGGGTCATAATAATTGAATCGCGCGTCGATGTACTGCGAAAGAAACTCGATGCCGTATCCGCGCTGGTAATGGTAATGATGTGTCGGAGATTTGCGTTTGTCATAATACACGTTGAAACCAAGAATAAACGCATCGGCAAACAATTGCCGTAGTCCAAGCCCGAAATTATATTCCTGCGCGCCGTGTTTGGAGTGGAATGTCTGTTTCGGCGCGAAAAAAAAGTATGAATCGGAGGGGCTGTTGTACCAGAGAGGCAGGATCGTATCCGTACTGGACGAAAACCTGTCGTACTGGGTTGATCCTTCAAATGAATAATTGAACGTGCCGGGCAGTTCGGTGTCTGCAAAACAGGTAATTGCCTGTAAATAAATAAGATCTACACACAAGAATGTAATTAATCTGTACCAGATCCGTTGTGTTTTCATGGCGCTTATATCCTGAGTATGCCGGTTCTATAAAACATATCACAGCGAGTTACACTGAAATAATGGTTGTCGTATATTTCAGAAGTCGGCGAATTTGTATAAAAAATTAGCTGTAGTCGATAAAAAAGAAGCGGATATTAATGTCCGTTCTTGCAACAGCTTGGTTACGTTCTTGTTGTGACGCAGACACAATGCTGTTCACTTTTCCTGATAAAACATGCGCAATAAGGCGTTGAAGCAATTCCTATTATAACTCAATGATTTTGTAGGTGTAAGTTTCTTTATAGTTGGTAATTATGGACTGTATCGATCCGTCAGAAACAATGATCCCTTTATTTTTTATTACAGTTTTTCTTGCCTAATTTTTGACTTTTGAAATTACATGTGGCATATTTATAATATCAGGAACATCAAAGGGATATATGTTGCATGAGATGTATCGCAGGGATTTTTTTTGCGCTGGCGCTGGCATTGTGCGCCGGTAATCTCTATGGGGATAATATCGAGTTTGATTATCTGCGGCGATCCGACTGGGGCGATGGCGAACAGCCCGATGGCGGCGCAGGATATTCGAATGTCTGGAACTATAAGTATTCACCGCGAGGCGATTCTTATAATCTCTGGAATATGCAGTGGACAGGCTCACGGTGGCGCGGGAACGGGAAACTCTACTGCGATATCTGGTTTGACGGCGCTCACACAAATGACCTGTATGACTCCATTATCGTTTTTAACGCCCCTGTTTCAGGCACCTACGATATAGACGCCCGATTTTATGCGAACGGCCCGTATGGCGATGGCGTCAAGTATCGCATACATCATAATTATACACAGATATATCATGAAAACAATTTTCCCGGGCAGACAAAGGTCATCGACATTGATTCCATTGAAATGAATGCAGGCGATTTCCTTGCGTTTCGGTTTAATATGCGGGAAAACAGCAGTTATGACACCACCACGATACAGTCTCTCACGATAACGTACATAGAACCTGTTGTGCCGGAAGAACCGCCTGTTGCTGTGCCTGA
Organism: Candidatus Auribacter fodinae; assembly: GCA_003599815.1. Classification (GTDB taxonomy): domain Bacteria; phylum Auribacterota; class Auribacteria; order Auribacterales; family Auribacteraceae; genus Auribacter; species Auribacter fodinae. The sequence continues at coordinate 1,950 of QZJZ01000102.1, read as the reverse complement.
ACCTGTTACCTTAGCGCTTGTCGGGCTTAGTTTAGCGGGCGTTATTCTGCGGAGTTGTGCCATTAGGCGATAAATCCTGATTTTTGCTGATGCGCATGTCATCTAAAAAAAATTTAATATGTTTGAACTCTATAGTGCCTTTATCAATCAAAGAAAAAAAGGTTCGCCCATTAGTGAATCATGAGAAGTCAATAGTTGTATTGAAAGGAGTTCGCTATGAAAATGAGAAGTATGGTGTTGGCAACAGTAACAGCGGCAGTTCTTTTTCTGAGCACGGCATTGTATGCAGGGCATGGATGCCAAAAATGCGGCGGCAAAGGAGATGGTTACGGTAAAGACTCAATCGAGGATAAATTTTTCAAGAAGGTGCATTTTATTGTCGAGAATCAGGACGAGCTGGGCATTTCCGACGAGCAGATGGCTCAGATCAAAAAACTGAAATATGACACCAAGAAAGCAATTATCAGCGCTGAAGCCGATATAGAGATTGCCGCCATGGATATAAAAGCGGCTCTGTACGAAGATGCGGTTGATATTCCTTCGGTAATGGCGTTGGTCGATAAGAAGTACGAAGTGAAGAAGGAAAAATCGAAAACGATCATTTCCGCGTATATCGGTTTGAAGAACATGCTGACCCCGGAGCAGAAAGACAAGATGAAAGAGCTCTGGAAGGCATGCAAAAAGGCAAAATGCCCTGTTAAGTAAGTGAGCTTATATTTATAAAATTAACAGCGCCCTTTGTTAGAAATAATGAAGGGCGCTGTTTTTTATTATCGGATGAATTTTCTACCACATATGACGAGGAAAAGACCTGAGACCGGTCAGCAGGAAAGAGAGAAACATTTCGAATCGTTTTTTTCAACAGAAAACCGGGAGGATTTGCTGTAAGTATCGATAATTAAAAAATGTTTGACGGCGCCGCGCGATATTTTATAATGGTCAAGTTGCATCCAACCTTAATTTGCTTCAATATTTACAGGGGAAAAAAAGTGAAAAAATATATTGTTATCAATGTACTTATTTCCGCGGCAATTCAGTTATTTTTATTTTTCTTCATTCAGTTTAACAATTTCGATTACCTTTACGACCCAAACCCGGTGCAATCCAACTCAAACCTGTTTCTTAACCCTGATGCGGGCCATTACTATCTTATGGCAAAAAACCTTCTTGACCACGGGGTATTTTCACGCAGTCCTGTGAATCCGGAACAGCACCCTGACCTGCACCGTACTCCGACATACCCGATTTTTCTGGCGCTGTTGCGATTACTCTCGTCAAAACTATTTATAATTTATATCGCTCATGTAATTTTGTACATTCTCTCAATTATTATGATAATGCAAATGACAAATATTCTTACCGCCAGCAAAACAGCCGCGTTTATAGCCGGGCTTATGATGTCGCTTAATATCTCAGCGTATGCATATGTATTTATGTCTATGGCTGAGATATTTTTCAATTTTCTGACAGTTGCTTCAATGTATTTTTTCGTGCTGTTCGTAAAAAAATACAAGACAGGAACGTTTTCTTCACTTGTATCTATTATTTTTCTGACGTCGATGTTTACTGCGATAAACGTATTGGCAAGGCCGGCAACAAAACTGCACATTTTCCTGTTCATAGTGGTGGGGATACTGTTTTTGAGGGAAAGCCTCAGAAAAAAGCTCATTTATTCCTGCCTGTTTCTGGTTTTTTATCTGATCTTTGTAACCCCCTGGCTTATTCGTAACAAAGAGGTTTTCGGCCGATTTGAGTTTTCTAATTCGCAGTCTATTAATCTGATTTTCTGGGCGGGCTCATCTGCGTTCGCCATGAAACACGGGCTTGATGTCTATGATGCGCAAAATCTTGTCAGTCAGGAATATAATATACCAACGTACGAACAGGCGCTTAATCCATGGAGCTACGGACAGGATCCCTCAACGAATGAAGAAAAAATGAAAAGTGTAT
>QZJZ01000033.1 GCA_003599815.1 Candidatus Auribacter fodinae | reverse complement strand
ATAGCCGCGCTTGTTAAGTGGTTTCCTGATAAACGCGGGTTCATCACCGGGCTGGGCGTTGCGGGGTACGGGGCAGGCGCTCTGGTATTCGCTAAAGTGGTAACGTATTTTATTGATTCCATTGGTGTTATGAAAGCTTTTTCGTATCTTGGCATAATCTTTCTCATAGCGTGCATCCCCGGTGCGCTGATACTGTGCAATCCGCCTCACGGGTGGCTTCCCGCTGGATGGGCGCCTGACAAAAAGAAGAGCAAAACTTCAGGGCGTGAATTCGAATGGAAAGAGATGCTTCGCACAGTTCAGTTCTGGATGTTGTGGCTTATGTTTGTAGCCGGAGCCGCGGCCGGACTGCTGGTGATCAGTAACCTGAAGCCGTTCGGTATGCACTGCGGGTTGTCAAAAGCTGTGGCTGTCTCCGCTGTGGGGATACTGGCTGTATTTAATGGCGCGGGCAGAATTGTGTGGGGTATTGCCTATGATAAGCTGGGCAGGCCTGTATCCATGAGCCTGATGTTCTTTTTGCAGGGAATCATGATGTTCGCCATAATAAAAATGGGCACGACTCCGACGCTCCTCGCGATTGCCTCGTCATGGGTCGGTTTCAATTATGGCGGCATATTCGTTTTGCTTCCATCGTGTACTGCTGATTTCTTCGGCACAAAAAATATGGGTGTGAACTATGCTTTTGTGTTCAGCGCGTATGGTATAGCCGGACTGATCGGGCCATTGCTCGGCGGTACAATTTTTGACATGACCGGCAGTTACCTGTACGCATTTATCCCCGCGGGCGTGATCTGTGTTGTCGCGGCGGCAATGGCGTTACTGACCAAAAGCCCGGGGCAGGAATACAGCCCGTCTTGCATAGCGGCTCAAAGCGCCTGATTGAGATGACAGACGTTCTCCGCCGGCAGTCATGCCGCTTTCCATCAGGTTCAATAATCATTTTTATGCCAGTTATCGTGAACGGTTCGCATAGTACGTCAATTTGTGCTCATCAATCCGGCAAATAAAATTAATAAAGACAACTTGGATGCCGACATTATTCACAAGAAGAGTTATGAAAAAGTCACGAAAAACTGTCATTGCGAGACCTCGAAGGGGTTGCGGCAATCTCAGCTCTGTTCATTTTGAGCTCACCACGCCGCTAACGCTCCTCATGATGACATCTTCAATGAGAACCTTGGATGCTTTTTAGTACTCCCCAAGAGGAGGATTAAGTGAAAATAATCGGCTGTCTGGCTTTATTTCTTTTTCTGGCGATGCCGTGCGCCGCAACTGCTGCACAAAAGCCTAATATCCTGTATCTAAATTCATATCATCCCGGATACAAATGGTCGGATGATATCATTCGGGGCATACAGGACGGGTTTGAACGAGCAGGTATCCCTGTGCACCTGCACATTGAGTCAATGGACACCAAACGCTGTGCGGAAGACGAGTATTTTTCTCAACTGTGCGATTTATACGCATACAAATACAGTAACGTAAAATTTGAGATTATCATATCCTCCGACGACAGCGCCTTCGAATTTCTCAAAGCAAACCGTGACAAGCTATTCCCCGGTACGCCGGTAGTATTTTGCGGCGTAAACTATTTTGATCCTGAAAGCATTAAGGGGTATACTCAGTTTACCGGCGTGAACGAAGCTGTCGATATCCGTTTAACACTGGAAACCGCGTTAAAAATCCATCCCGGCACAAAAAAGATATATTACATTAGCGATGATACCAATACCGGCAGAAAAATTAAGGATAAGCTGTCTGAGGCTATTCCCTCATTTGCTAACCGCCTTGAGTTTATCTCGCTTTGCGACATGGAGATGGCTCAGATACTCGATGCTGTTTCAAAATTGCCCGGTGACAGCCTGATACTGTACGCTTTGTTTTTCAAAGACAAAGCGGGCGCTTTTTTTGAATATGACGAAAGCATGTCGATGATCGCCGCTAAAGCGAGTGTGCCCATATATGGCGTATGGGACTTTAATCTTGGGTATGGTATGGTTGGAGGGATGCTTACCAGTGGATATTATCAGGGCAAAGAAGCGGCAAAGATAGCCAGAAGGATTTTAAAAGGCGAAAACGCCGATTCTATACCGGTTGTCATGAAAAGCCCGAACAAGTTTATGTTTGATTATACTCAACTGGAAAAGTTAGGCATCAGAAGCTCACAGCTCCCCGCAAAAAGTATTATTATCAATCAGCCGCATTCGTTTTACGAGGAACACAAGCGGCTTTTTGTTGCGATTTTGGCTGTCATTCTTATTCAGGGGTTGGTTATTGTACTGCTGGTGCACAATAAACGCCTGCTCTGCGCTGAACAGAAGAAAAGCAGGATGCTTCAGAAAAGGATGGAATGTATTCTGGGAGCGACCAATACCTGCCTTGATATTATTGATATGAACTATAACGTGCGGTATGTTGACCCGAAATGGGCAGAGAAATACGGGCCGTATGAAGGCAGGAAATGTTATGATTATTTTTATGATGAACCATCGCCATGCAAGAGCTGTATTGTGGTGGATTATATTGAAAAACTGGGATGCATGGTGGCGGAAACCGAACTGCCGAAAGAAGATAACCGTCCGGTTCAGGTCACCAGCATGCTCTATGTTGACGAGAATGACGAAAAACTTATCGCTCAGGCTCATATTGATATCAGCCAGCGGCTTCTTATTGAGAAGGAATTACATCGGTATCAGGAAAAGCTTGAGGATAAAGTTAAAACAAGGACTGCTGAACTGGCTGAAGCGAATGAGCACCTGCTGAAAGAAATCACAGACCGGAAAATGGTGGAAAATTTGTTGTCTCTTGAGAGAGAACAGTTGCTGTCAATTTTTGACAGCATAAACGAAGTGATATATGTCAGCGATCCTGAAACGTACGAACTCCTGTTCATTAATGAGGCGTTTAAACAGAACTGGGGCGATGGAACCGGTAAGAAATGTTATTCCGTATTATATAACGGGGCTGAACCGTGCGAATTCTGCACCAATAAGCATATTTTTGGAGAAAATACCGGTAACAGTTTCATCTGGGAAGTGCAGAATCATACGAACCATCGCTGGTATAAATGTATGGATAAAGGTATCCAGTGGCCTGACGGCAGGCTGGTACGATGCGAAATAGCGTTTGATATAACTGAACAGAAGAAGCTCGAAACTGAACTGCTGAACGCCCGCAAACTTGAATCTATCGGTACGCTTGCCGCGGGTATAGCTCATGAAATTAATACGCCGATACAGTTCATAGGAGATAATGTCCGTTTTCTCAGCGACAGCGCGCGGGCGATGCTGAACCTGATCAATGATTTCAGCGATTTATTGACGTACCAGCTAAAAAAAGGCTCGATAAATGTCGAACAGCAGGCTCAGCAGATTAGAGAAGAGGTTGACCTTGAATTTCTCGAATCGGAAATACCTCTCGCCATAGAACAGACCTTGGACGGCGTCGAGCGCGTCAGCAGGATCGTGAACGCCATGAAAGATTTTTCGCATATGGGGTCTTTTGTCAAAGTCAAAGAAGATTTAAACAAGGCGGTTCAGACTACCGCAACCATATCGCGCAACGAATGGAAATATGTCGCTGACCTGAAACTCGAGCTGGACGAAAACCTGCCGCTGGTCAACTGCATGATCGGCGAAATAAAACAGATCGTACTGAATCTTATCATTAACGCGGCTCATGCCATCAGGGATAATCATTTTGGGGCTGAGAACAAAGGGCTTATTACGGTCAAAACCAGTAAAGAAGGCAAAGACGCGATGATATCCATCGCTGATACAGGCGTCGGTATTCCTGAAGAGATCCGCGACAAAATTTTCGACCAGTTTTTTACCACGAAAAAAGTTGGAGAGGGAACAGGGCAGGGGCTTGCCATCGCGTATTCCATCGTAAAAAAACACGAAGGAAAGATCAGTTTCATTTCCGAAGTGGGCAAAGGTACAACCTTCTTTATTCGTATTCCTATCGAATAGTTTGGGTGCAATGAAAAGTCGCACAGGCTGTAATTGCGAACCCTCGCAGAGAGTGCGGCAATTCTCTCCGCCTGATAATGTTACACGATGAGATCACCACGTCGCTAACGCTCCTCGTGATGACATCTTAAAAGAGGAACTTAGAATCTTTTTCAGCACTCCCATATTAAAAGAGAAACTGAAAGACTATTTCACCAATTCCAGTGTATCAGAATCGCGGGTCGCCGAAAGTCTGGATGTATAGAGGCCAGAGCGTTTCCAGATGTTTGTTGGCGTATTTTTCGGCGAAAAATTCTCCGCCGGGCATGCTGAACTGGTTTCGGGTGCGCATCCTGTCCAAGTGGTGCCCCAGTTCGTGCACAAAAACATGAAGAAGCATGAACGCCCGTGCCTGATTGTCGGTGAACCGGCATTCCCATCCTTTTTTGTGTTGTTCGTATGCTACGCCGAGCAGGTCGAAAACGTGTTTGTGTTCATCGAAATAGTCATCATCGACAGTTTTCCAGAGGTTTTTGTCCCATGCCGCGAGCTGAATAATTCCGGTTTTCTCGCGGTAGAAATATTCATAGAGCCCGTCGTAATCGTGAGAACCCGGAGAGAGCAGGATAAGTTCTATCCCGTCGCAGAGCTGATCCCAGCCGGGTATAATATCTATAAACAGTTTGACATCTTTTTTGGTGACAACGTGGCGGCATCCCTTAGCGGGCGATTTGCGATCGATGAAATAAGCGTTTCGGGCGGTAAACTGGGTACGGTTCTTTTTCTGAACCTTGCCGGATTTGACTTTAGTCGCTGTTTTGCGTACGTAGCTTGTTCTCTGCATAAAACCCCTGATTATTCGATGCGGGTTTTACTATAACGGATTGCGTTGAGGCTGACAACGATAAATGGGGGAAAAGCAATAGAAAACCTTAAACACGGCACAGTGTTATGGCAGAAACGCTCTTATACATCCTTTCAACGGTATCTTTTAAAAAGAAAATCTACATTTTTTTTCGTACAAGTAGCCCGGCAATAACACTGAGTAACAGGATGCACGTTGCAGGTTCAGGAACTGCCGACATCGAAAACGCCACATCATCGAAATAAACATATTGATTCGGATACGCAGAATAATCCCACCCGCCGATACGGACGATAAACGAATCCGAGCCTGCAAGCGTTGTGCTGGTGATTGAATCAACCAGTATATCATTTTCCCAGTACTCAAAGGTTGAACCGTCGTACCGGAGCGAAAAACTGACCATGTTCGACGGAGTGGAGCGCAGATAATGTTCTTTTATCACACCTGCGTCAGTCATGCGAAAATACGGGCCGCCCCAGCTTTGATATGCCACAACGATATAAAGAGACGGATTATTGGCGTCAATAATGGAAATGTCAAATTCGGCAGTATACCGTGTCGCGGGAATCATCCAGTGCCCGGAAAAATCAATGGTTTCCCACCCGGAAGCATTGATAGAATGCGTTTCCAGACGACGGGGACGGGGCGCGTTCGCGCCATACATGGTAAACTCAAGACGCTGGTTCTGTTCGACAACGCTCCCGCCGCTTGGATAGGTAGGATGCACGTAATTGTTCCAGCGGTTTGCATAGTCGATGGAATTGTCATTAAAATCATCTGAAAAGAGTGTTAATCCAAAAACAGCAGGTGTGATACACAAGAATGCAATAGCCATCAGCAGGACTTTTTTCATATCACCCTCTCCTACACAAATGATTCTCGGGTTATTAACATATTCACAATAAATATAACATATAAAAAGTAATTTGTCAAATATTTAATGTGCGCACAATAAGGATAATGCGTATTAATATAATTATGCGGACAGCATCAAATCATAGAATCGAGCAACTCTTGATTTTTAAGGATAGTATGCTTTTTCGGAATAATAGTTGCGGCGGTAGGAACAGCGTTATCTACTTGCATCGCGACAGGCATTCTAAGGTTCACCCTGTTACCGTTTTCAAGCCAGACATAGGTATTGAAAGGGCTTCGTGTGAATTTGGCTGACAATGAAGCTGAAATAAAAGTCAGGCTTCGTATCATATTCATATAATTCAGCATTGTGCTTGTTGATTGAAAAGTAGGAACGTATCCGTTTGTTTGCAGTGATTGAATTAATTGCCCGATTGTTTCCGGTGTTATGACCCTGCCTGGTGCGCCTGCAAGGTATTCTTCCAATAATAATTGCATCTGCACCAGTTGAGGATCCTGATAATCTTCCTCATTAATATTCGTGAGGTATCCAGCTATCCCAAGCGCGTCTTCAAGCAGTGTGTCGTTTCTGACGCCGACAATTTTCATTGTTTTTGCTTGAGCTCTGTCAAACGCTGAATGCATCAGTTGCCCGTTATCCAAAGCAGACTGTTTTTCCACGAAAACGATGTCATTTAGTGAACTTTCAGGAAAAGTACGTTTAAGAGTATCCATGGATGTTTCGTCATGCCTGACAACCGCGACAGATATATCGTCAGGTGATATTCCCGCAGTGCTGAAGGCATCCTGTATAACCAGCAAATCGTTTTCGTTCAGGACAGGTACAAATATCGAATAATCCGCATCGATTAAATCCTGAAGCATTTCAGCGGTTGTGCTGTTTAAGTTGGATTGAAACCTGAAGTCACTGACCCTTTGCGCTATAAGGCTTGGATTGACGGCAATAATTTTATTGCCGGTTATCGAACCTCTCACCGGTAACCGCTGATGAGTCATCATCGAAGATAACAAACTTAATAATGCAGAGGAGATGCTGTTGAGTATGGATATCTGCAAGGGAAGAGGCAGGTTTAATCCGACAAAAGCGCCAAAAAGTAATCCCTTTTGATTGAATAACGAAGAAATTCTCGCTGGATACTCGGTGAGTACTTCCTGATTGTCAACGACCCATTTTTGAGCGGTTTTAATAGCGGATTGTTCGATATCCTGTGGATTTGAGTAAAAAACGGCGACCTGTAACTGATCCCTCAGATTATTGACAGCGTTCTGTAAGGTTGCCTCATGAGCTGAAGCTAAAGAAATAATGTCTGATAATTGAATACGTGTGGTTGCCGGTTCAGCGGTTGAGCCGGACTCATCATCTGTAATTAATTCCACAAGAGAAGGATTTGCCCCATTTAACCGTGATTGAATGAAAGCAGGCCCATAGTATTGCAAAGCCGATAGTACAGGGGAGGTTACCCCCGCCCACGCATATGTGTCAGCTGCATCGTCAGATATCTTTGTAGAAACTGATAATTTACTGCTTAAAAATGCTTCTATCGACTGGATATTTCGGATTTCAATAAGATTATCGGCTAATCGCGTGTCTGCATCGGATGGTGATAACGCGCCAAAGCCTGCTAAAGGAGCTTGACTGATTTTGTCTCTGATTTTTGAAAGAATAATGAGTTCCTGTGTCGGCCTTGCCGGAAAGTTTTGTTCACCTGCCGCAAATAAAACAGAATCACGGGCCGCTCCTCCGACAGCATTAAGATAATCCGTATAAGAGTCATGCGTGGAAGTAATCACTTCGCCTGTAGACAATGTAATTGAATAATCGTTTAGATTGATTGCGGTCGGTAATGCGATAAGTTGGTTTGCCGGCCACGTAAAAGTAACTGACGATGTTGCGGCGTTAAACTGTATGCTGTTGGCGTTAAAGGAGGTGGAAAAGTCTTGTATCAGGATATTATCAGGCGGTATTTGTTTCCATTGAGTCAGGATACTCTGATATTCCTGTTTTTTGGCTTCATCAGCTTCTGCCGGATCGTAAAACCCTTCAGCTTTCTTTATTAGTTCCTCGAGAGCGGAAACAATAGTAAAGTATGTTGCAAAATAATCAGCGTCATTTGTTATAGTTTGCTGGGTTGAATCAAGCAAATCAAAAGAATTAAGATTAAAATAGGTATCTAACTGAATTGATCTGCCGTCAACCTGAAGATGATAAAGCCCGTTTCCGAGATTATCGAGATTCATAAACGAAGTTGTAAACGCGTGAGCGGCGGATAATTTGTCACGAATTTTCGAGAGCATAATAATATCTTTGGTGGTCAGCGGCGTATAGCCCTGTTCTCCGCTTGCGAATAAAAGCGAGTTTTGACTGGCTTCCATCAGCGCGTCGATATAGGCGTAATACCCGTCCTCACCCTCTGTCAAAACTGTACCTAAAGGAGTGGTAATGGCATAGGTATTCAGGTCAATGGAAGTTGGTGAGGCGATAAGAGGGTTTAAAGGCCATGTGTATGTGGCTTTATACGTATCTGCGTTGAACGATAAATTGTTTGCACCGAAGGACGCGGAGAAATTCTGGATTAAAATGTTTTGAGGGGGTATTTGTTTCCATTGAGTCAGGATACTCTGATATTCCTGCTTTTTCGCTTCATCCGTATCTGCCGGATCGTAAAACCCTTCAGCTTTCTTTACCAGTTCTTCCAGTGCGGAAACAATACTAAAGTATGCTGAGAAATAATCAGCGTCATTTGTGATGGTTTGCTGGGTTGAATCAAGCAAATCAAAAGAATTAAGATTAAAATATACATCTAACTGAAGCGATCTGCCGTCAGCCTGAAGATGATAGAGCCCGTTTCCGAGATTATCGATATTCAGATACGGCGTTACAAACGCATGAGCGGCGGATAATTTGTCACGAATTTTCGAGAGCATGATAATATCTTGGCTTGTCAGCGGCGTAAACCCCTGTTCTCCTGATGCGAATGAAATCGAATTTCGACTGGCTTCCATCAGCGCGTCGATATAGGCATAATACCCGTCGTCACCCTCTGTTAAAACTATACCTGAATGAGTGGTAATGGCATAGGTATTCAGGTCAATGGAAGTTGGTGATGCGATAAGAGGGTTTAAAGGCCATGTGTATGCGGCATTATACGTATCTGCGTTGAAAGATAACTTGTTCGCGCCAAAAGACGCGGAGAAATCCTGGATTAAAATGTTTTGAGGGGGTATTTGTTTCCATTGAGCAAGGATATTCTGATATTCCTGCTTTTTGGCTTCATCCGTATCTGCCGGATTGTAAAACCCTTCAGCTTTTTTAATCAGCTCTTCCAGAGCGGAAACAATATTAAAGTATGTCGAGAAATAATCAGCGTCATTTGTTATAGCGTGCCGGGCTGAGTCAAGCAGTTCAAAAGAATTAATATTAAAATAGACATCTAACTGAAGCAATCTGCCGTCAGCCTGAAGATGATAAAGCCCGTTTCCGAGATTATCGATATCGATTGACGACTGGACAAATGCGTGGGCTTTGGCGATTTTATCCCTGATTTTCGAGAGAAATAAAATTTCCTCAGTGGTCCTTTCTTCATATCCCGGCATTTCACCTGACGCGAATGTAGGGGCAAGCGTTGCCGCTGAGGCGATTGAGTCTATGATGTCGTAATAACCCTGGTCGCCTTCATAAAGAATTGTTCCATCGTTCTTTGTAATGGAATAATTGTTGAGGTTGATTGTTACCCCTTGATCCACATAGTTTATTCCGGGCCATTTAAAGGAAGCGGTGTAAGAACCGAATGAAAAACGTATTGTCCGTTCGTCAAAGTTCGTGGAAAAATCTTTTATTAAAATTCTTTCAGGAGGAACGCCTTTAAGTATGGAAAGTATGGATTCGAAATGGAGAATTTCAGATTCGGAATAATCGTTTTCGTTATACCCTCCGTTTGATATATATATCATTTCCTGAATCGCTATCATAATGTCAACAAAAGCGTTGTAATAATCAATGCCGGTCAGATTATTATTTTTGCTGTCGTGCACGTCATAAGTAACTAAATTGACAGTGTGGTCAAGAGTTAAGCCTGAACCCGTACATGATAGATGAACAAGATTTTCGCCCGGATAATCCACAGAACAATTCCCTGCTTCTTCGCTTGGATTAAAACCGTAATTATCACTACTGCATGATACAAGGGCGAGAGCAGTAACTATGAGAGCGGTGGTTAACACCAATGAGCGTTTTGATAAAGCGGATACTTTTTTAATTGTTTCCAGCAATCTGTTACTTGCAGAAGGCGGTTTAATTGTTTGCCGTAAAAAGTCATCCAGTTTAATTTCAAGAGGAGTCGGCTGTGAATTCATCACCGCATAATATTGTTGCTGGTCAATAATCGTGTCGATTTTGGGTACCACCACCATATAGCTCAAATGTGCGTTTTCCAGCAGTTTCGTTATCGCGCCGGTATGGAACCCTCCGGAGATAAGAATCGCGCCGTCAAAGCCTTCCTGCAGTTTGTCATACATATTATTGAACATGGTGCTGTTACGTTGAACAGCAAGCTCGTAAAATGTGCATGACTGATTCACGGCTTGAAGGAGGGTTTCTTTGTGTTGTGATTCAAGAAAAGAGTTTATTTCCGTTACTGAAGCGTTTAATTCATCCCATTGCGCTGAGGATAATTCAAGTGAAATGAGTTTCTCTATCTTTTCCGCCAACGTAATCTGAGCATATAAATCTCTTTCCTTGCTGGTCAGCGCGGTTGCAATCAGGCTGTCGAAAAAGGAGTCCATCGAGTTATCCAGCTCAGGCAGATACTTATCGAGAAAAGCAGTGAATCTTTTCTGCACGTCGTAGAAATTCCAGAGAGTTGGGTATTTTGCGATGAATTCATCTTTAACTGTATTATCATCCGCAATGATATCGATAACGGAGGAAACAAATGCGGAAAGGGGTATTTTTTTCAGTTTGTAATCGCTTATAACTTTCTGAATTAGAAATTTATTTGAAACAGGGAATTTATCAGCGAAAATTGACGAAGAAAATTTTTCGGCGTCGATACTGACGGCCGCGGTATTTGTCTTATTAATTTCGTTCAACAGGCTAACCAATTCTTTGAGCGCGGGATATAATTCAATATCCATCGAATAATCCGATGAATATTTTGTGATAAAGTACCCGAGGTATTTGAAATCGATTGAGCGGTCATGATACTTTTTTCTAAGTTCAATTATGCGTTTTGCCTCATCCGAAAAAGCGGCATCAATATTCTTTTCTATGGAACTTATTAAAAGATTGTATTCTACCTTGGCAGACTGTTTTAAATTTATGCAGTTTAAAAAACAGGAAAGGTTCTTTTCATATAAAGGTTTGTCTTCAATTCCATAAAGAGTAATCGGACACTCCTTTTTGATGTCCAGATATTCCGCGCCGTCGAGTTTTCCCTGAATCATAAAGTAATCGGTCAGCAGGTTTTTAAGGGATTGATCGATATCCTGCATCTGACGGATTTCAGATGTCACATAATTTCCTGAGTGTCCTTCAATTGCTACTAATATCCGGCTCGTATTGCTTTTTTTGCTAAATATAACGTCCGAATTGACTGTTTGTTTGCAGATTGATTCGATCATTTCGGATATTGATAATTGCACATCAGGATTCGCATGGTAATCCTGTATGCAAATAACCCATTTATCAGACCCGGCATCATATTGTTTTATAATTTGAGCCGTATCAGGAGAAAACTCAAGTTGAAGGAAACCATCTTGGCTGGTGTTTTCCGCGAAAATAGGCTGAGCGTAAAAACCGACGGATTGAAGCATAAAGAATATTACAGTGAAAACCGCTGTGACTTTTGTCAGAGATCTAGTTTTGAAAATCAATGTTTTATACCTCATGTAAGAATCGTTTCAATCGATGTATTCATACTGCGGTCTTATTATAAAAAGTAAAATTAATTATATCAGTTTTACGATAAATTGTAAATAACGCCCTGCTGAATCATGCGCGGATCATAGATCGGGTAATTATCTGATAACGGCAGATTTTGATAAATATTTCTAACAAATTCCAACGAAATTTGTTCCAAAAATGATTATTTCAGATATACTTACCTCCCATGAAAAATATTAAGAAAAAACCCATATACTGGTATCTCATGGCGCTTACGATAGCTTCCGCAGGCGGGTTGCAGGGCTGGCGAACGCTGTTCAATAACTTTGCTGTGGATGTGGTGGGGCTCACCGGTTATCATGTCGGCGTGATCCAATCGGTGCGGGAAGTACCCGGATTCCTCGCGTTGTGCGCTATTTTTGCCCTGATGCTTATACGAGAACATCATCTTTCTGCCATATCAGTTGCTTTGATGGGTGTTGGAATATCTGTAACCGGATTTTTTCCATCGTATCCCGGTCTTATCGTTACCACACTTATAATGAGTTTCGGTTTTCACTATTACGAGACCACAAATCAATCGCTGGTACTGCAGAATTTTGACCAGAGCGAATCGCCTTTGGTTCTAGGCAAACAGCGAAGTATCATGTCGTTAGTATGCATAATCATGGGGATTGGGGTATTTGCGCTGTCGTATCGGCTGTCGTACAAAGCGATGTTCCTGCTCATAGGTTCTCTGGTTGCGGCAGTGGGCGTATGGGGATTGTTTTTCAATCATGCTGAGGACATGCATGTTCAGCATAAAAAGATGATTCTTCGGAAAAAGTATTCTTTGTTTTATATCCTGACGTTTCTTTCCGGCGCAAGAAGACAGATATTCATGGTGTTTTCAGTATTCCTGCTGGTTAAGCGGCTGGGATTTACAGTGCAGGCGATTACAATGCTCTTTGTGGTGAATAATCTGGTCAACTACTTTGTCACGCCGCTGATTGCAAAAGCTATAAAGCGGTACGGAGAACGGTTGATCCTGACAATGGAATATGCCAGCTTGATAATCATATTCATCTCGTATGCGTATTGTGGGAACAAGTGGATTATTATGATGCTCTATATTCTGGATCATGTCTCATTTAATGGTGCGATGGCTATAAGGACATATTTCCACAAAATAGCTGATCCCAAAGACATTTCAGCCAGTACGGCAGTAAGCTTCACCATAAATCATATAGCCGCTGTTGTTCTGCCTGTTGCCGGCGGATATTTATGGATGGTGGATTATAAAATACCGTTTATTGTCGGGGCGGGACTTGGTTTTCTTTCCTTAATCGCGTCTCAATTTGTGCGGGTAAAAAAGGCGTGATTTGCTCTGGTTTTTAATGTACCGGAATCGTTTTACCTGATTGCTGAGCACGAAGTTAAAAAAGTGATTAAAATTAGGTAATTCAACTTTGGTGTACCCAGTATCGCCACTTTGAACACCCTGAGCGAAGATTTGAAGCTTGTATATGAGTTTAGTAGATGGGTAAAAGGAGCGTAACCAATACCGTATAATTACACAACTTAAAATTCTGTTATGACTTTGATTTCCAGAAGACAGAATCAGTCCAACCCTCAGGAAATCCCATATTTAAACGAGATATTTCGGGATACTCATCGAATAAATCCATCAAGCGGTTTCGCCAACGGGTATGTGGTGCAATTATTTCAAGTAGATAAGAAAAAATTGTTAAAATGCTGAAAACTCTTTCTTGGGTAATTTGAACAGGCTCATGCCATTCCGGATATTTATTTTTTCGTGGAATCAAAGGTTTAACTCCCAGAACACGATTCCACAACCGGCTGTGGTGTGCACAGATATTTCTAATCACATTCAATGTCTTAAGCCATGATGTTAATACCTTTTCAGGTACTTTATAATATGAGGCAACAGCTTTTTTTATATCATCTGAAACGCCGTTATATATCGTTAGTGTACAACCAAACGACATAATTTCTCCGCTCATCCACATTGGAAGGACGTTATGTGTATCACCATATTTTTGTTGAAAATGTATTACAAATGTTTCTTTGCTACGTGCGACTTCATGTTTAATCGTATCTATTAAACGAGAATGGTCTAACTTATTTAATCCGGGGAAATTTTTGGATTGTGCATAGCCAAATGCTCCCGTTTTATGTGTGAGTATATAAATAAGCTGTGTTCTTACAGATATTTCCACTCGTTCAATCGCATCCATTACAATTAAACGTAGCCGTCTGTCAAATGTGTAATGACGCCATACTGTCTGGAAAGTAGTGTCCTTTTTAAAGGTATCATCTGGTTGCCGATAAGGATATAAATAACCGCTTAAACGATAGTAATTGACGTTTTGCAGAGTAGTAATGAGTCTTTCACGGTCAGCTTGTAACCCTCGTGAAAGTAATAAATCGGCTTGTTCTTCAAATGTTAATGGGCGTTTGTTATATCGCATTTGGAAGGTTCCCTATAAAAGCAAAAACCCGCCGAATTTCGCATGCTAAACAGAGGCGCGGCAGGTATGCTACCTTATATATACGACACTTTCTGAAATGAATCAAGCTTTTTCTATTTTAGACAAAAGAGATATTTGAAAGTTCATATATCAATTCTTTATCTGCCATTGGATAAAATTACCTATACAGGAATAAGAATCTTCTATAAACAAAAAAAGCTCACTTTGTTTACCAAAGTGAGCTGATAAATAAGAATAACCCCAATGATTCGCAAATCGAACTCTTTGATAGATGTAATTGTATCTGTATCTCGCTTAAAGCAAACATGTTAAAGGAATAATTAAGTGTTGTGTCCCTGTAATTCACATTGATTGATGCAATTGTCGCTGTATCTCGCTTGAAGGAAGTGTGCTAAAGGAATGATTAAGTGTTGTGTCCCTTTAATTCGAGTGTTGTGTCCCTGTAATTCAGATGCGAAACCGATCTGGACAGAGAAAGTGGACAATCTCAATGAGAACAGAGGACAATCAATAGTCGCCTGACACTTCACCGTTGAAAGGGTAACTGTCAGATCAAGTCGTGACTACTACAACTATTAACTAAGACATCGCCAAAAAAATTTTTTAAATAAAGAAACCAAAACTAATGAGTAACAAAAAAGATTCACTGCAGATGGTTCGGGAATAGGTGTTGTCGTGAATAGTATATCCGTTGGCTGACCCTGTGAGGTAAATTCACCGATAAAATCACCTGTTTGTCCATTATATTTTAAAACCTTTCCCTCATTATAATAGCCTCTCGAACATACGTATAAGTTACCATCAGGACCAAATTTTAATCCGGTTGGATCCATTAATCCTCCACTTCCATTAGCGACAAATATATCCATAAAATCACCGCTTGAGCCATTAAATCGTAATATATTATTTTGACTAAAGCCGCTGACATATAAATTATCATCAGGTCCAAAAGTTAAACCATAAGTCATCATCAAACCATCGGGTACAAAAACTTCCATGTCACCAGTATAAATATCATAACGAAGAATACTGCTAAAATTAAAAGTATTGCTGACATATAACATTCCATCAGGACCAAATGTCATTCCATATGCGTCCAACAACCCATCTCCAAAGGCAAATATATCGACATATTCACCTGAACTTGCATTATATCTTAATATGTTATTGTACCATGTATTACCGACATACAAATTGCCATCAGGCCCATAAGCAATTCCAATTGGTTCTTTTAAGTTGCCTCCGGAAGGAGTGATACTTAAAAGTTTGTTTTCAGAAATATCAAACCAATGAATAGTATCGTATTCATAACTCGTCATAAAAAGAGTTTTTGAATTTGATGCTAAGCCGTCTGTATTTCTAGGGATTGAGGATAAAAAATCCCCATTTAAATTGTATTTTACGCCAGATCCGTTTCTTTCAGAAATATAAACATTATATTCTGCATATGCAAACTGAGTAAAATATAATAA
>QZJZ01000032.1 GCA_003599815.1 Candidatus Auribacter fodinae | reverse complement strand
AACAATCATGAGACGGAGGTTATCACCCTTAATCTGTTTAAACGTATTGATCAGCATGGAAAGGTTACGGTACGGCCTTATTGTGCCAAGAGAGAGAAACACAAATTCGTTTTCTCCCAGCCCAAGTTTTTTTCGAGCTTCCTGACGTGATACGGTATTTTTATACGAACCGATGAAGTGTGGATGCGGGAGTATATGCACACCTTTGGTTCTGTGATACTGTTTGGACAAGTAATCGCGCCCTTCGATTGAATGGCACAGGATTCGATCTGAAACAACAGCAAAGACTTTTTGCGCAAGTTCGTTTAATATGGGGTAAGTATCCTCATGAGGCTTGTAATTATGCAATGTCCATACAATGCGAGAGCGGTTTAATTTTATCAGGATAACTTTTAGGAACAGTTTCAGGAATCGAAGCCAGCTGGTTACCGCGTTTTTCCTGTAATATAGGTATGTCAGCCAGTGAAAGTGATAGATGGCATGCCTGTTTTTTAGAATATGCGAAAAACCGGGGTAGCCGTCAAAGCTCGGATCGACGATGAATCCATGCTTGACGATTTCGTCTATGATGTTCTGTAAATATACGTTGGTGATACGTGAGCCCGGCGGCAAGCAGAAAACGTTCATTTCCGATAAAATAATTTAATGTTTAAGCTCATTAGTTGGTATCCAAGCCGATAGCAGTACAGCCGAATAATTTCAACCGTGTTTTTCGTCCGCTTTTTGAATAATCTGTATAACAAGCGCGGCACAATATAGTTAATTTTCTTAAATATATCTAACAATGAAGTTTTGAGAAAGGAAGCCGGATCGCTGTTAAAGTCAATTCTGGCATCAGTTATTCCCTGGGTATAGTTTCTTTTAATCAGGTATTTGAATGTCAGTTTTTCCGCAATGACAGTATGCTGGACTTCTGCTTGAGGTGAATAGTAAACTTTCCTGTCGTTTGCTTTTAACTGCCGGATCAGCTGCGTCTCTTCAGACCAGCGTTTGATGTTGCCCTGCAACCCGAGTTTCTCATCAAATAAACCGAATTCATCAAAGACTGACCGTTTAAATGCCATATTACAGCCATATATCAGTTCATTGTCTTTCAGGAACCGCCCATTGTCTCCATAATCCAGCACTGCTAAAAGAGAGTACGCCCGATCTGGAAACCAATCAGGTATGGGGCGTTCCGGTAAAGGCACTATACGTCCTCCTACGGCAGATGGTTCAGGTGTTATGGCAGTAAATGCAGTATGTATGCTTTCTAGCCAGAGGCGATGCGGGACAGTATCATCATCGGCAAATACAATGATATTCCCATGCGACTCATGAATCCCGCGATTTCTTGCAATGCTTAATCCCTGACGAGGCTCAAATACATACCTGATATTGAGCGGGCATACTTTACTGAACTCAGAGACAACGTGGTGCGTATTGTCCGACGAATTATTATCAACAACAAGAAGTTCATATAAAGAAGCGGGCATGGATTGGGCACTTATTGCATTAAGGCAACGCATGAGCATTGCGCTGTTGTTGAAAGTACATATAATTACACTCAGTTCAATGGACATATGTGTTTTATTCATGCTAGGTTACACCGTCGTCGAAGGAAATGGTCTGTGAGTGTAATTGCCATCATTGCCTCAACTACAGGTACGGCACGAACAGCGACACAGGGATCGTGGCGTCCTGTAATATTAAATTCAACGGCGCCTCCATCAACTGTAACTGTATTTTGATCCTTTTTGATGGATGACGCAGGCTTAATGGCGACGCGAACGACAATATCATTGCCATTTGATATGCCGCCGAGTATTCCGCCGGCATGGTTGGTCATGTAGCCATCAGGGAGCATAACGTCATTGTTTTCGCTTCCTTTTAATTCAGTGCACGCAAAGCCGTCACCGATCTCTACACCTTTAACTGCATTTATAGACAACATGGCTTTTGCGAGGTCAGCGCTCAGTTTATCAAAAACCGGTTCACCAAGCCCTGCCGGGACACCGCTGGCAATAACTTCAACCACACCGCCAATAGAATCACCCTCTTCTTTGAGAGCAAGAATATATTCTTCCATTTTTTTCGCTATTTCAGCATCAGGACAACGAACTTTATTTTGATCTATAACAGAAAGGTCACGTTTTTGCGCTTTAATTTTCCCAACGGATATAAGATAGGCATTGATCGTTATATTGTTCATCTCCAAAAATTTCATAGCGATAGCGCCTCCCGCGACTCGTGCCGCGGTTTCTCGAGCTGACGCCCGCCCACTGCCGCGATAATCCCTGAAACCATATTTCTTATAATAGGTATAATCTGCATGACCCGGGCGGAACAA
Source organism: Candidatus Auribacter fodinae (assembly GCA_003599815.1). Classification (GTDB taxonomy): domain Bacteria; phylum Auribacterota; class Auribacteria; order Auribacterales; family Auribacteraceae; genus Auribacter; species Auribacter fodinae. Next base: position 13,249 of record QZJZ01000032.1, on the reverse strand, counting down.
ATCTTTTAAATTATTATAATCCTGAGACCTGACATCAGTATTGTAAATGACCATCCCTACGGGGGTGCCGGTAGTATGCCCTTGAAAAATTCCGCTCATCAGATGAACCTGATCTTTTTCGTTACGAGGAGTAACAACATCACTTTGTCCCGGCCTTCTGCGGTCAAGCTTGCTTTGGATATACTCAATATCAACCGGAATCCCGGATGGGCATCCGTCTACAATCACCCCGATACCGGCTCCATGGCTTTCCCCGAATGTCGTTATTTTGAAAACTTCACCAAAGCTGCTTCCTGCCATCAGGAACCTCCATGCTCGTTTTGGTTGAATACTATATATATATGATTATCATGTATAACTACTGAATGAATTGCATTGAGCACTGTATCTGGAAGTTGGTCATATATGATGCGGGTGAGGGTATCTTCGATTATGGCGATGGACTCATTATCCAATTCTTTGTTATGCGCTGACATTGATTGAATGGAAAGATTTATTGTGTGGTTGGTGTATGAAGGCTTTAAATCGATGGTGCCGTTTAAATGTTTTCCTGTTAAAGGAAATGGAAATGTGTACAACACGCTTATCGTGTCATTGTTCACTGATATGCGAAGTTGTTTTGCAATGTCGAATTCGTCACGCAATATTAAATTAAGTTCAGATGCTGATAAATGTATGTCCTGCATTCCCTCTAGTGATTTTAATTGTGCGATTTTTTCTTTGATAAGAGAAAGCTCCTCATCTGAGTATTCCATTTTCGGCAGAATTTCGCGCTCTTCCGCAAGGTACGGGGATATAGTTTTGTAAAAATGATATCCCCTGTACCCAAGTATTAATAAAAGGATCAGAAAAACAGCCCCGACGGCTGTAAGGAGCCATCGCATAAAGATTGATATTGAGCTGAAAATTCCTTTTGATGACATACGAGTTATCCTTTACTTATTCCGTTGATAACTTTTTTAGGTTACACATCCGGATTTTTGGCGTATTATAAAGATTAACAGGATTGATTTTTTTCTGATAATAGCAATTTACCTTTAATTATTAAAGACATTTATTCCGCATAACAGGTTGAACAGTATGAAACAGTCCATGAAAAACAGGTATAACCGAAGGCGGCCGGTTACACGCAGTGAACATGAACAATTGAGTCATATGCATATTAGACAGAAACGCCGTAAAAATAAAGCTGAATTAAAGAAGCTTTTTTTTCAGAGTGTTTCTGACATAATTACTCATATAGAAACGTTTAATCGTATTGATATTATAAATGAAAAAATGAGACATCTTGTTCTGGCTGATGAAGCCGTGGAAAAGAGTCTTTCTTTTAAGCCCGGCAACCATATTTTACGATTACAGCATCGAATTATCAAGGAAGCAGTATTTCAGATGAAAGAATCACAGGATCATCAATGTATAGTGAAGCTTATTATTGATAAACAATGGGCAGAGAGTAACGGATCCTGATTATGCACGTGATTCTTTCCCATCAGAATCCTGATTTCGACAGCATTGCTTCTATGGTCGCGGCTGAAAAACTCTATCCCGATAGTATTAAAGTTATACTTGGTACTCCTGAACGGAACGTTGCCGCTTTTCTCGATCATTTTTCGCAATTTTTTAGTTTTGTTCCTGAAAAAGATGTGGTTATTAAAGATGTCTCCGGAATTGTCATGGTGGACACCCAATCACCCGGCAGGCTGGGATCTTTTGAAGATTTATTGCTCTCAGACAGTATTCCTGTTTACATTTACGACCACCATCCCAAAAAGGAAAGCTCCTTTTCCCCAGAATTGTTTGTATATCGTAAGGCAGGTGCAACTACGACTATCCTTATAGACCTTATTCAGAAGCACGGTATTAACCTTCGTCCTGAAGAAGCAACGTTAATGCTGCTCGGTATTTATGAAGAAACCAATATTTTTCGCTATATATCGACAACACCTGCGGATATGGATGCGGCCGCTGTTTTGCTCCGGTTCGGAGCTGATGTGACTGTGGCTGGTAATTATATGAATCCTGAGATGAACGAAGAACTGACGCGTATATTGTCACAATTTCTGGATAGTCTGGAATGTATAACCATCCGCTCGTTCAATATTTATCTGATAACTGCCTCTATGCCTAATTATGTACCGCATATATCTTTTCTGGTTCATAAGGTGCGGGAAATAGAGAACATTGGTATTGTCTTCGCCCTTATTGAAATGGAAGGGAAAATATATCTTATTGCCCGTTCTAATAATCGTTTCGTGGATGTTTCCGCAGTTGCCCGTCACTTCGGAGGGGGAGGGCATGCAAGCGCATCTTTTGCGGCAATTCGGAATAAGCCTCTGGCTCAAAGCAGGGAAGCGTTGATTGAGTATCTGCAGGTGACGATTAAGTGTGAATACACAGCGAGCGATATTATGACCGAACATGTACTGACTGTTTCTCCTGAAGATACTGTACAAAAAGCTAAAGATTATATGGTCCGGATGAATATCAACACATTGCCCGTACTTGAAAATAAACGGTTGGTCGGCCTTTTAACGAGGATGGATCTTGACAAAGCACTGCATCATCAGTTAGGCAGTTCTCCCGTAGCAAATTACATGAACACCAATGTTATGACTCTTGAGGTGAATACACCTTTTCCCGAGATTCAAAATACTTTCAGGACAACTCAGTTCGGCAGGTTTCCAGTACTTAATAACGAGGAATTGGCAGGTATTATTACCCGGACTGATTTGCTGAGAGCTATTCATAACAATTATCTTGATGAAGAAGTCAAGTCGCCGCCTCGGGCGCAGTCGCCAACTCATATTTCTCGTGATGTTATTAAACAAAGTATTAATGAGGATGTGTTTCGCTTACTCATGCGTATAAGCGACCTTGCTCAGGAGTATGATTGTACTGCGTTTCTTGTTGGCGGATTCGTTAGAGATGTTTTGATGAAACGGGAAAATTATGATATTGATATTGTGGTTGAAGGCGATGGTATGCGTTTTGCACGAATACTTTCGGAAGAGTTTGGAGGAACCTGCACAACGCATTCAAAATTTTCCACAGGAGTCGTTGTTCTCTCGGAAAAACTGCGAATCGATATCGCTACAGCCCGGCTGGAATATTATGAGTTTCCCGGAGCATTGCCTACTATAGAACTCGCGTCAATAAAACACGATTTGTCACGGCGTGATTTCTCCATCAATGCCATGGCTATTCGATTAAATAAAAACCGGTTTGGTGAACTGATAGATTTTTTCGGCGGACAGCAGGATATAAAAAACAAAGTAATCCGTGTGTTACATAACCTGAGTTTTGTGGAAGATCCGACCAGGGTATTTAGGGCCGTACGTTTTGAACAACGATTCGGGTTTACTATTGATAAACATACCGAAAATCTGATTAAGCATGCTGTCAGGGAAGAAATGTTTAATTATGTTGCGTTTGACAGAATACGGCATGAATTAATCCTGATGCTGAGTGAAGAACGTCCCATCAAAGCATTGCAGAGGCTCTACCAGTTCGATGAGCTGAAATTTATCGATCCGGTTTTTCAGGGTAAACCGATACCGTATGATTTATTTTTACGTATAGAGGAATGTATTACCTGGTATGAACTGAGTTTTTTTGCGACACCATTGCAGAAATGGCTGGTGTATTTTATCGGGATGTTGTCACGGTTGCGTTTTAAACACGTGTTTCAGGTATGTCAGACACTCAAATTACGCAAAAAGGACACGCAAATTGTCATTGAGTCATACAGATACCGGCGCCAGTTGATCGGAGCTTTGCGCAAGCCGATAAAAAAAAATAGTTTTCTTTACAGCTTGCTTTGTGATTTATCTCATGAGTCTCTTATATTTCTTATGGCGGCATCAAACTGCGATGAGGTTAAATCGAAAATTTCATTTTATGTGCGTAACCTGGAAGGCATTTCCCTTGGTATCAGTGGACAGGACATAATTGCAGCGGGGCTTAAATCAGGGCCGGATATTGGTAAAATACTGAAAATCATGCTATTTGAAAAAATTGACGCTAAATTGGCATCTTCCGCGGATGAAGTAGCGCGTATGGAGAAATTAGTTGACGCTTATAAGTCAAAAAAGTATAATCAGGCTCAATCTTCGTAATGCAATTCATACGGTAATCAATGAATACAACCAGCACTCAGGAATAATTATGAAAAATAAGAAAACCCTTGAGGATTTACGGAATGAAATAGATGCTGTAGATCAGGAGATTGTGCAGGCAATTAATCGCCGTACGGAAATCGTGTTGCAGGTTGGATCGCTGAAAAACAGCAGGAATGCTCAGATATACGCTCCTGACAGGGAATATGAAGTCTACAAAAAAGTTTTCGCTTTAAATAATGGGCCTATTCGCAATAAATCTCTGGAATCTATATATCGGGAGATCATGTCAGCTTCACTTGCCTTGGAACGGGAAATAGTGATCGCCTTTATGGGACCGGCAGGTTCTTTTTCACATCAGGCCTGTACCCAGAAATTTGGATCTTCTTTACCATTTGTTGCACAACGTACTATTCAGGATGTATTCAAAGCAGTGGAGAAGGGGGAGTGTGATTATGGTGTTGTCCCTGTAGAAAATTCAACTGAAGGTGGTGTTATTGATACGCTGGATATGTTTATAGATACCTCGGTGAAAATATGTTCGGAAATCGCGGTGCCCATAAATAATTGTTTCATGAGCAAATCGCATGATGTTAAGATATTGGAGCGGATTTACTCTCACCCCCAGCCTTTAGGTCAATGCAGGCAGTGGATTTTTACGCATTTTCCTCATCTTGAGGTGATTGAAGTACCGAGTACCAGCCGGGCGGCTCAAATGGCGGCGGAAGATCCGCAATCAGCGGCAATAGCCAGCGAATTGTGCGCTACGATAAATGGACTGAATATATTATATAAGTCGATTCAGGATGTTGCCAGAAATGTGACTAGGTTTGCTGTCATTGGCTCTGAATCTCCGAAACGGACGGGTAATGATAAAACCTCAATGGTTATTTTTCTGCATGACCGAGTTGGCGCGCTTTATGATATGTTGTTGTATTTCAAAGGGCATAACCTTAACCTTACCCGCATAGAGTCGCGTCCGTCAAAGAGGCGTCCGTGGGAATATTATTTCTTTATAGATTTTATTGGGCATTGTGAAGATATGCATGTTATTGATTTGCTTGAAAATCTCAAACAGCACTGCGAGTTTATAAAGATTCTGGGCTCGTACCCCATCTATAAAGAACCATCTGAAGAACAATGATAGAAGAACCTGATTTTAAGCACGTTGCAATAATCGGAATGGGATTAATGGGCGGGTCGCTCGGGAAAGCTCTTATCAAATATAGCCCGTCGACTTTTGTCACAGGAATTGTACGCCGCGAAGAAGCTGTTCAGGGAGTGTTGGATGCCGGCGCCGCTCATGAATGCACAACCGATATTCCTTCGGGTCTTGCACAAGCAGATCTGGTGGTACTATCCACTCCGGTTCGCTCAATATGTTCTATTGGTAAAGCCATAATGCCTTTCTTGAAGAAAGGTTGTATTCTCACGGATATGGGCAGTACAAAGTCGATCATTGTTGAGGAATTAACCGAGGTATGTCCCGAAAATGTGTATTTTGTTGGGGCTCATCCAATGGCGGGTTCTGAAAAAACAAGTATAAAGTACGCGGATGCAGATCTGTTTCGGAATGCGCTATGTATTGTGACACCATCTCCTGCAGTACCATCTGATTTGAGCTGTAGAGTGTCACGATTCTGGAATGTGGTCGGATGCAAAATAAAAACAATGAGTGCCGCTGACCATGATAAACTGGTCTGTGCCATCAGTCATATTCCGCATCTGGTTGCCTCGTCGCTGGTGAATTTTGCAGAATCCATACAGACGGATGAGTTCAGTTCTCTTGAACTAGCGAGTACAGGTTTTGGTGACACCACGCGTATCGCGGCAGGATCTGCTGATGTATGGAAAGATATCTGCATGACCAACAAACAAAATATTGTGAGTCAGCTTGATAAATGTGCTACAATGCTTTCCGACCTCAGCAATATGCTTAAATGTGATGCTATGGATAATGTTGTGGCTTTTCTGGAAAACGCGCGGATAATTCGGCAATCTTTTGATAAATAACAATCAGGTGAAAATGAGTTCTAATACAATTACTGTTACACCCTGTTCTAAAATTGATACTGTGGTCACTGTTCCCGGTGACAAGTCAATATCACATAGATCATTAATGGTTAGCGCGCTGAGTGAAGGAACGTGTTCTATCTCCAATTTGCTGACCAGTGAGGACTGTTTGCATACTTTACAAGCATTGAGGGCGTTAGGTGTATCAATTATACAGCAGGGTGATACGAAGTTTACGGTTGCGGGTAGTGGCTTGCAAGGACTGAAGAATCCTTCTTCTCCTTTGGATATGGGCAATTCGGGTACCGGCATGCGTTTACTTGCGGGGTTGCTTTCTTCACAAAAGGTCACCGCTGTATTGTTTGGTGATGAGTCACTCAGTATGCGGCCTATGAAACGTATTATTACGCCCTTAACAGTGATGGGTGCTGATATTTCTGCCCGCGACGGCAATTATCCTCCTTTGACTATCCGTGGAAAAAAACTGAACCCTATTGAATATCAATTACCCGTTGCCAGCGCTCAGGTAAAATCTGCTATTTTGTTGGCGGCGTTGCCGTTAAATGGTGAAACAACTATTATCGAACCTTCGCATTCACGTGACCATACTGAAAAAATGCTCCGCTATTTTGGCGCTGATATAACTGTTGATGGCTTGAGTATATCCCTAATGGGCGGTAAGAAATTAACGGCGCGTGACATCGTGGTGCCGGGTGATATTTCATCAGCCGCATTTTTTATGGTCGCCGCCGCGGCTATGCCCGGAGCAAAACTGGTCATCAAGGATGTAGGACTCAATCCGACACGGACAGGGATCATTAAAGTCTTACATCAGATGGGCGCTGATATTGTCATTAGCCCATCCGAGCATGATGTTGCTAAGTGGGCTGAAGAACGAGGTGATATTCATATAAAAGGGACTCGATTGTCTGGAATTACTATTGGCGGCGATGATATTCCGAATGTTATCGACGAATTGCCTATCATAGCTGTTGCCGGAGCACTGGCTGATGGTGTTACAGTTATTAAAGATGCTCATGAACTTCGAGTCAAGGAGTCTGATCGAATTTCTACAATGGTTACCAACCTGAAAAAGATAGGTGTGCGCGTTGAAGAACAGAGCGACGGCATGACTATTGGCGGCAATAGCGAACTTGCAGGCGCTGAAGTAGATAGTTATGGCGATCATAGGATAGCTATGTCTATGGCAGTAGCGGGATTATTTGTCAGAAACGGGAGAATAACCGTTAAGGACGTTAAAAATATCAATACATCTTTTCCGAACTTTCAACCTCTATTTCAGCAGTGTTTTCAATCATAACGAAAATGGCTGTTTGCCCATGTTAAAAGAACTGCATATAAAAAATATTGTCCTTGTAAAAAGTGCTTCTGTATATCTTGGCAAGGGGCTTAATATTATTACCGGTGAAACCGGTGCGGGAAAATCGGTTATTATTGGGTCTTTGAATCTTGTGCTCGGTGAAAGAGCATCTACAAGTTATATACGTAAAGATGAAGATAAATGCAGTGTTGTTGCTGTTTTTGATATCGCAGATCATCCTGATGTTTGTGATATTATAACTGAGAGCGGCATCGATATAGAAGATAACCAGCTGATTATTCGGCGCGAACTGGCAATGAACGGTACGAACAGGCAATATATAAATGATTCACCTGTGTCTCTAGCGATCTTAAAAAAAATTGGTACTTATTTGATAGATATGCATGGACAGCATGATCATCAGTCACTGTTTCATACGGCAACCCACAGGGCTTTTCTTGACTGGTTTGCCCATCAGGAAAATGATGTAAATGTATTTCATTCGCTGTATCTGGAATATAAATCTATTCAGGACAGGCTTCAGGAACTGGAGAAAAATATACAGGATAGCGAACGGCAGAAAAGCTTTTGGGAGTATGAACTCAAGGAAATAGAATCAGCGGGATTATCTCCTGATGAGGAAGATGCATTGAATAACGAGTATTCTTTGCTTGCAAACGCACATGAAATAGCTGAAAAATGTTTTGCAATAAATAATGCTTTATATGAAGATGAAAATAGTATCCTGAACGGGATGGGCGATATACAACGGTTGTTGACGGAACTGGCGAAAATAGACACGTTTTTTACGGAATACCTTGAAGAATCGCATAATATCTCAACGCTTATTGAAGACTTATCAGATGCGGTACGACGCCGTGGCGAGGCAAGTGAACTTAACCCTCAGCGTCAGGAAGAACTTGAAAAGCGCATCGACCTCATTGAACGGCTGAAAAGAAAATTTAAGAAAACTGTTCCCGAATTAATTGATTACGCTGAATATCTCCGTTCTCAACTCGCTAATGAAGCATCTCAGGAGGACGAACTTGACCGGCTTAAAAAAAACGCTGAAAATATATGGAATGATTTACAGCAAAGAGCCGACGTTATATCTGAACGGCGTCAGAAGGTACGCGATTCGCTAGCAGAAAATATTGAGAAGGAATTCAGTCGTCTAGGCATGAAAGAGGCTCGTATTCGAGTCGCAATAGATGTTTTGGATGAAATCGGCCCGTACGGTAAAGATAAAATTGAGTTTTTGATTGCTCCAAATAAAGGCGAGTCATGGTCTCCATTACGTGATTCTGCTTCCGGTGGTGAAATTTCAAGAGTGATGCTTGCGTTAAAGTCAATTTTTGCTGGTGCCGATAACATTAGCGCAATGGTTTTCGATGAAATCGATGTAAATATTGGCGGTCCTGTTGCGCGGGATGTTGGAAAACGGTTGTGGGAACTGGCTGATGAGCATCAGGTTATTTGTATAACTCATTTGCCGCAGATTGCAAGTTTTGCTCATCATCACTACATGGTACAAAAAAGTGTATCAGATGAGAGAACAGAGACAACGATCTCAAAACTTAATGATGATGAACGAATTACTGAAATATCCAGAATGCTTGGCGGTGACTCATTAACGACTGTTACGAGACTTCATGCAAAAGAACTCATTGAAAAAAGCAAAAAATGATTGATATACTAATTGCAAATAGAGTGACAATGGAGTGTGGGAGATATTATGAACGAGCCATTTGGAATTAAAAAAACGGGGTTTAGCATAAAAGATTACGTCCGCGCTTTTTTTAGGCGTAAAGGGCTTGTCTTGTTAGGCTTTATGATTGTGACCCCATTGGTTTTTCCGATAATTTTTGGTTTGCCGGACATGTATCGCTCACAGACGACAATTCTTATTCGCGATAAAATTAATATCAGGGTCATGCAGGGCGGTGAAGTTGCTATTCCTATCCGTGAGCGTGTTAAAACGCTACGTACAGAAGTATTAAGTTGGAACAGCATTACTCGCGCGATGGATGCTGTTGGGCTCTCTGATGTTGCAAAAAATCCGCTGGAAATGGAACGTTTGGTTAATGAGATAAAAAATAACATCAGCTTTACGACATCAGGTAGTACGCAATATACCGATATTATTAATATTACTTTTAAACATCGCGATCCGATGGTTACACAACATTTCCTTAATGTTCTTACCACTAATTTCATAGAAAACAGCTTGAAAGATCAGCGTGTGGAACTTGTTTCAGCGGTTAATTTTGTAAAGGAACAAATCGCTGTATACGAGGAGAAACTGAAAGAATCGGATACAAAATTGATTCAGTTTAAAAAAGACCACATGTATGACCTGCCAAACCAGCGCACCACTTCCGCTAACACCATACTTAACCTTGAAATGCGGAAAACCGATTTGAATTTCGAGCTCGAAGGGTTGCGGAACGAAAAGTCTATTCAGGAACAAAAGATAAATAGTTTTGAGGAAAGAACTGAAGAAATAATCACACCCGATGATCCTGTACTGAAAGAATTGCAGGATAAAATGCAGCGCCTTGTCGAGCAGTTACAAAATCTGGAGCTTGTTTACACTGAATTGCATCCTGATGTTCTTGATGTAAAGCGCAGGATTCAGTCAACCGAGATGCAGATCGAAGAACGGAAAAGCATGATCAAAGAAGAGAAAGTCGTGACTGAAAATAAAGAGATAGAGCCTGCAAAACACGAGCTTTCCCGTATTGAACTCAAAATCGCAACGCTTGAATCAAAAAAGCGGCGTATTGAAAGAGATTTGCGTGAGGCAAAAGAGAAACTGGAAAAATTACCGTCTATTGATGAACAATATGTGTACCTGCTGAATGAAAACGAAGCTATCAAGAGTGTATACCATCGTTTAAAAGATAAGCTTGAAGCGATACGTATGACCCAGCATATTGAAACAACTGAGCAGGGTGTAAAGTTTGAAGTGCTTGAACCTGCTCGTCTTCCTCTGAAACCTTTTTCACCGAACAGGTGGCGATTGCTTATGATGGGTTTATTGGCCGGACTTATAGCAGGTGGAGGACTCGCCTTTTTGGTTGAATTTACCGATCATTCATTTCGCGGAACAGAGGATGCCCGCGCTAACCTTGAGATCCCTCTGGTAGGTGTTATTCCGACAATCATAACAGCACGTGAGCGTCGCCGCAAACGGATAAAGAATTTTCTTTTCGGCTGTTTGACAATTATTTACCTTGTAGGATTGGGCTTGTTATCAGCATACGTTTACAAATATTATCATTAAGCCGTACAGTGAGTTATAGTATTTATCACAGGTTATTGCAAATCGGGCACAGCCATGTATAAGGATTTCTTCGGGTTTTCTGTAAGCCCATTTAACACAACACCCGATGCGTCATTCTTTTTTGCCAGCGAACAACATCAGGAAGCTTTAGCTCGCCTTACATATGCAATAGAAGAACGCAAGGGATTTGTTCTGATAACAGGTGAAATCGGCGCTGGAAAGACTACTTTGTGCCACACGTTATTGTCAAAATTAACGACTGGTGTTAAAACTGCTCTTGTGACCAATACCAAGCTTACCAGTAAAGAGCTTTTGAAAGAAATATGCCATGAATTTGAAATTAAGTTCGAAAACAGCACGCGATTGGAGCTGATGCATCGCCTTAACGATTTTCTGATTGATCAGCTTGCCCGTGACAACAATGCTGTGATTATTGTTGATGAGGCACAAAACCTTACTCCGAGCCTTCTTGAAGAAATACGCCTGATTTCCAATCTTGAAACCGATAAGGAAAAACTTGTTCAAATTATTCTGATGGGCCAGCCTGAACTGTCCCAAAAATTGGAACTGCCTCGTCTCAAACAGTTAAAACAGCGTATAGTAACACGCTTTCATCTTTATCCGTTGTCTTTTAGTGAGGCAGAACAATACATTCGTCATCGCCTGAAAATAGCTTCTGTAAATGAACGGCAAATTTTTACTGACAGCGCCATAGAAGAAATTATAACCTATTCAGGAGGAATACCCCGATTGATCAACATTATTGCCGATCAGGCTTTGCTGCACGCTTACTCAAGCGGGAAGCATAAAATTGACCATAATATGTTAAAAGAAGTAATTCGCGAATTTATACCGCCACATGAATTGAAAGTAAAACCGCTTGTCAAGCCGTCTGAACCTCTGCATGCTGGAGAAATAGCGGAAACAGCGCCAGAAGAACATGAAGTAGCTGAAAAAAGCATAAAACGGAAAAAAAGGCGGTTTTGGTCATTGTTTTTCAGCGGAGGAAACGGCAAAAAAAGTCATGATTGCATGACGCATTCTGAGGATGAAGGTGTTGAAATAGAATTTGATGACTTCATTATTCAGAAAATTAATAAATTTGATCGGCGATTCAGTCGATATCTACTGAGTAGGCCGAGTAAAAACCGTATTATTGTCAGGTTTGATGCATTCAGTAAATTTAAGAAGGAACTGGAGAAAGACGGTATTTTTATCGAGCTTCCTGAATAAAAACGAAAAAGTATGGTAAAAATTTCGTAGTCGTATACAATGAAAATAATTTTAATCTCGTGAACATACAGAGAGGATGACCTTATTATGGGCAAAATATCAATGGCTCTTGAAAGAGCGGAAAAAGAACGCAAGAAGAGGCGAAGAATACGCAAGTATGTCGCTAAAACATATGATGATTCCGGTATTAACCCGCGTATAGTATCATATTATGACCCGAACTCTTATATATCTGAACAGTATAAGCTTTTGAGAAATAATCTTCTTGCGTATAAATATGAGAATCCTCTTCAAACAATCGCTATATGCAGTTCGTTGCGAAAAGAGGGAAAAACGACCACTGCTGTGAATTTGGCTGTAACCATGGCAAAGGTAAAAGGGAGTGAGGACAAAGTATTGCTTGTAGACGCTGATTTTTATGCGTCAAGGATAGCGCATCTCCTCCATATTAATTCGAAACAGGGGTTGTCTGATGTTTTGCTCGGTGAATGCGATCTGATGGATGCGGTGGTTAAAACCCGTATCGACAATTTATGGTTTCTCCATTCCGGGAAGAAAATTCACAACCCGATATCTGTTTTGGACTCCCAGAAAATGGATGAAGCTGTCCGCCAGATGCGCGAGGAGTTTGATTTTATCTTTTTTGATACACCGCCTATTATTGCGATAAACGATATAACTGTGCTTGCGCGCCAGCTTGACGGTTTTTTGATGGTGATTCGTTCAGGAAAGACTGCTCGCGAAATTGTAGACCGCAGCATAGGGGTACTTGAGTCCACAAAAACCAAGACAATAGGCGCCGTTTTGACTGATAATAAATATTATATTCCTGATTTTATTTACAAGATTTTAGGCGGTAGTTTATCTCATTATTACTACAAGAGTTATTATAAACGAAAATGAAATATTTGCTTTTTTTTCTGCTCCTGTGTTCAATTGGTTATTGTGAATGGGTGCAGGCGGAGACAATACTTTTAAAAAATGGTGAAGACCTTTCAGGGACGGTTTTGTCTGAGGATGAAACGTCAGTTACTATTCAGACCGCTGTGTCTCAGCAAACCATTCTTAAATCCGATATTTATTCAAGAAGTTCGGAATCCGATGCAAGTGCTTATTCTCCCGATACACAATATACTATCATTATGAAAAATGGACAGGTGTATGAAGGAACCATTGAGCATCAGACTAAAAATTCGATAAAACTTCAGTCTGGTTATGGGGTTATTGAACTTGATACGGAACGCATTTTATCTATGGAAGAGCGAGAGTCATATCACAATC
>QZJZ01000045.1 GCA_003599815.1 Candidatus Auribacter fodinae | reverse complement strand
CTTCCGATCTGAGCTTATTCTAACACAGGGGGGCAATCCTTTCAAAATACTTTTTACCGTGTCTGTTTTTTTTATAAATGATTTGTCAGTGACACGATACGCTTTTATGCCGTTTTCAGTCACGTATTCCTCGCCGCGTTTTAGAATGAGTTTGCCGTCCTTTATCTCAACGTAATCAATATCTTGTTCTGCGGCAAGCAATTTGATGCGGACAACGTCAAGAAGAAGCTGTACGTCTTCAGGAGGTGTTCCGTAAATGTCGTCCAGTTCGTCATGCAATATATCGACGTCATGTATGTCGACGATATCTTGTAACCTGCTGTAAATGCCCATACGCTGGACATCGGAAGGGATATAACCCGGGGAAATTTCCGGTTCTATGCCGAGTTTAACCACAGTCTGAGGCGGTTGCGGAATCGGTTCGCCTTTGACCTGAGCGATAGCGTTTTTCAGCAGGCGGCAGTACATATCGAATCCGACAGCAGTGATATGCCCGTGCTGGCGGTCGCCGAGTATATTGCCCGCGCCTCGTATTTCAAGGTCGCGCAAGGCGATCTGGTATCCTGCGCCAAGTTCCTGATGTGTTTCTATGGCGTCAAGCCTGCGGTGCGCCTGTTCCGACTGGACACGGTTTGGGGGAACAAGCAGGTAGGCGTACGCACGGGTTTTGTCGCGCCCCACTCGCCCGCGAAGCTGATATAAATCCGCCAGCCCGAAACGGTCGGCTCGGTCTATTATTATGGTGTTGGCGTTAGGGATATCCAACCCTGATTCTATAATTGTAGTGCACACGAGTATGTCAATGACTCCCGACCGGAACATATCCATCACGCCCGCCAGCTCACGTTCGTGCATCTGTCCATGCGCTACTTCTATTTTCGCTTCAGGTACAAGGTGTTGCAGTTTTAACTTCATCTTATGGATTGAATTAACACGGTTATGCACAAAGAAAACCTGTCCTTCACGGTTCAGTTCACGGCGTATAGCCTGCTCGACCAGTTTTTCGTCGAATGACGTGACATATGTATGGACAGGGAGGCGGTCTTCCGGCGGAGTATTTATAAGGCTCATATCGCGCGCGCCGACCAGCGAAAGGTACAGTGTGCGGGGGATAGGCGTTGCCGTCAGCGTAAGCACGTCGATCAGCCTGCGTAACCGCTTGAACTGTTCTTTATGTTTGACGCCGAACCGTTGTTCCTCATCAACGATGACCAGCCCCAGATCCCTGAACTTCACATCAGGCTGGATGAGCCGGTGTGTGCCGATCAGGATGTCGATTGCGCCGTCTGCCGCGAGTTTCAGGATTTGACGCTGTTCCGCTCCGGTTCTGAACCGGCTGAGCATTTCTATGGTCACCGGGTAATCAGCCATTCGTTCGGTAAACACTTTGTACTGCTGTTGAGCCAGAACGGTAGTCGGCACCAGCATGGCTACCTGCTTGCCGCTCATGACCGCTTTAAATGCCGCCCTGATAGCCACTTCTGTTTTTCCGTATCCCACGTCGCCGCAGATCAAACGGTCCATCGGTTTTGTCGATTCCATATCGTCTTTTATTCGATCTATGGCGGACAACTGATCCGGTGTTTCCTGATATATGAATGACGCCTCAAACTCTCTCTGCCACGCGTTGTCTTTCTCGAACGCGTAACCGGGAAGAATGCTCCGCGCGGCATCAATTTCCAGAAATTCCGCCGCCAGATCGTAAACCGCTTCTTCCGCCGCTTTCTTTTTGCGTTGCCACGACGACGTGCCGAGCGTATCGAGTTTGGGCGCTTCGTCCTGCCCGCACCCAACATACCGCCGTACCAGATTGGAATGCATCAGCGGAACAAAAAGTTTGGATTTTTCGGCGTATTCCAGCACGATCATTTCCTTGATCGTGTCGTTCTGGTTGATTTTTTGTATGCCCTGATACCTGCCTATACCATAATTCGCGTGAACAACCAGATCGCCGAGGCTGAGTTCCACCATTTCACGGACAGGAGCGGCGTACCGGAACTTTTTACTTGTACGGCGTACACGGTACCTGCCGAAAATTTCCTGATCGGATATGAGCGCGAACTGCGTTTCCGGAAACACAAAACCTCCGCTCAGATGGCTGGTTACGGCTTTGCACCGGGTGAGGCGTTCGTACTTTTTGTCCGTGCATATTTCAAAAAAACGCTGTTGTTCTCCGATATTGTTGAAACTGAAAACAATAGTGTACCCGTCATCAAGCAGTGAATCGATTTCTTTCAGGCTTTCGTCGAGCACGGATGAGATTTTTTTGTCTTCCTGAGTGATCAGATCAAGAAAATGCGGCGCCGTAGTGCCGAACATCACATGGTGCGGAGTCTTGAAAAACGGTTCGCTCGACTGCCCGGATACTTCAAGCCCGATACGGGTGAGGCGCTCGCTTTCCCTGATGATCGTTTCTCTGGTCGAAAAATAATGTGGCGCTTGCTGGATAAAAGGGAGATGCTGGCTGATGCGTTTATCCAGTTCGGGCGGCTCGTCAAATACGATAACTGACGATTTGGGAAGGTATTCCATAAACGGCACAACCTTGTTTGCCGCGTAAAATTTTGTCTCATCCGCAGGTAATATGTGAAACGAATCTATCGGGTGTTCAGTGAGTTGCGTTGTTGGGTTGAATGTCCTGATTGTGTCGATCGTATCGCCCCAGAACTCAATGCGCAGGGGAGCTTCGTGCGCCAGAGAGAAGATGTCGATTATCCCGCCCCGGACGCTGTATTCGCCGAGCCGTTCAACCTGTTCGGCCCGCTGGTATCCGAGGCTGAAAACGGTGGATATGAAATCATTGAACTTGAATGTATCGCCTTTTTTGAATGTGTAGGCGGTATTTTTCAGCTCTTTGGGCGCAACCGATTTTTGAAGAAGCGCGCCAATGCTGGTGACTATCAGGTGCGGCGTTTTTTTGTCTGTGCATAGTGCATAGAGTGTTTTCAGGCGTTGCGCGGATATTTCAGGATCGGGTTTTGTTTTTGAGTCGGGGAGCACTTCCCACATGGGGAATTCCACAGCCGCGCCGGGCAGAGAGAGGTCGAGGTCTTCGATAAACTGTTCGGCTTCCTTGACTCCGCGGGTGACGATGACAAAAGGGATTTTCAGTTGTGAATACAGGTTTGCTGTGAGAAACGCTTTGGCGCTTTTCCATAGTCCGGAAAAGAGCACACTTTCTCCGTCGCGCAGGAGGTTCAGGGCTTCGGTGCATTTATCGAGGTTTGCGAACCCGACATCGAGTTGTGAGTTATTCTTTTTTCTCATTGATAACCATTTATTACAGGTGCTTTTATGGTATTAGAAGATAATTGAACTGACTGAGTTTATATTACTGTATCTGAGAGAGGTAGAAAAGCTTTGTTTTTTAATTGGATGTGACCTTACCCCATGCGTTGTGCCAAACATAATTAGTGTGTTAAGCATGAATTATGTTCATAAGCCTTGGCGAAGCAACCTGTTGATTTCGTTCACATCAGACCATTTTTTCTCCGACGATTGAGATAGCGGAGAATATTCTTTTTTCCTCAGGAGCATTTCTATGTTCCAAATTTCGAATATCTTTTATTCCTGCCTGGCTAAACCATTCTCTTATCTGAGGATAGGTAAACTTATCGGCGATTGGAGCGGCATACCAATCGAAAATAGAGTGCTGTATGGAAAATATATTAATATAATGCTTTAACTGGTAAACAAGGTTTTTCTTCTCCGCAAAATTATATAAGTCGAATAAAATTTTTGAAAACTCGTGTAATTCTTCGATTGAGAATTTTGTTGTTACTTCTCTGATTTTTCTATCATTTTCTTCCAGAGTAGGATTGCCCCGTTGATATGCTCTTATAGCAATTAGTCCGGATTTTTTCAGTACTGAAACAAGAGACTGAAATGCTTCCTGAGGCGCTCCTGTATGCTGAAGTACCCCGATTGTAAAAACAAGGTCGAAAACGTTTGGAGAAAACGGTAAATGCAATAAATCCGCCTGAACGACAAAGACGTCTAGCCCGACGTTATGAAGATTACTTTTGGCAACATCCACGTTTCTTCCTATGTCAACGGAGACTACGCCTTTTGCGCCATTTTCCATAGCGATCCGGCTGTAACGGCCGTTTCCGCAACCGCCATCCAGTATGAGTTTTCCGCATACATCATCTTTTTCCAACAATGTTTTTGACCAAAAATTTTTCACTGATTCGTCATACGTAAATTCGGTGTTGCCTTCCCATCCTAACCGTGCGTAATATTCCCATTCCTGCCCGAAATAGAAATCGGTGTTTTCCTGTAATGTTTCTAACGACTCGGTTTGGTCAAAAGAGAGGAGTAATTCGTTATCTTGTATGGCATGTTTTTTCTGAAACTCATTATTTCTATAAAGATTTACGGGAACCATTCTTGGAATGAAATCCACAATCATGAATTTTTTATTGCAAGGCTCGCAAATTAAAATTCCCTCTTTGACTTTGTCCGCTTCTGTTTCAAAAGTTTTTAAGGTGAGTTTACCTCTACAGAGAGGACATGCCATTAAGTTATAATATTGATTCATACCGTTCTCCAGAATTTGTTTAAGTTTTTTCTTCAAAATTGAGAGTAAGCCGGTTTACTTGAGTCTTCAGTGTAAGGATGTTTCATTAACTGCGAGGACGTTTGCTGTTGTGATCTATCTCGATTCTATAATATAGCGAGCGTTCTATTGCGTAAAGAATTTTAAACGTGTTTTCTTTGCTTTCGTCATATTTAACAACATAACTTAATAAATGAGTTATGAGAGCCGCTGATTCTTATTTCTCGGTTGATAGAAAAGTATGGAAGGGCAAATTATCCCTACGCCTCCACCTTTACTGCAACAGCGGGAAGTATATCGCAGAAGAGGAATCGGTCTTTCTGCCGATGCTCTCCTGTTGTTACCTGTATCGGCGTACTGAAGATAGGCCCGTCATACACAAATGAATGAAATTCTCCGTTTTCACCACAGGGATCAACAGACACCGGCAATGCTTTGGCGAACGATGCGTCGATGTTTCGTCCGACGAACGATGCATCCAGTTTTGACGTGTCGATACAACTCAGCACTGCACGGAATCCCTGCATCACAAAGAATGACAGCAGTTCGGTCGTATCCCGTTTCCAGAGAGGGAACACGGCTTTTAATCCAACCTGTTTCAGTTTGTCTATCCGGTACTGTTTCAGGTCTTCCAGAAAAATATCGCCGAACGCCACAACGGTGAACTCCGTTTTTTTGAGAGCTTCCAGTGCCTGTGCCATCCGCTGTTCGTATATCTCGTTCGAACATGGATCAGGGATACCGATGACATGCAGGGGCAGTCCCAATGACTCCGCCTGTCGATCAAGGAGTTCCCTGCGTACACCGTGCATGCTGATGCGGTCGTACGGCTCGGTGATTGTGGTGAGCAGTGATACGACTTCGTAGGTTTCGTTTATGAGAATATCGTGCAGGGCGAGGGCGCTGTCTTTGCCGCCGCTCCAGCAGAATACGATTTTTTCCTTCATATGTTGTTCTTTCTCTTAAACTTAATAGGTCATCACGAGGAGCGAAGCGACGTGGTGATCTCATCGTGTAAATTGGGATGTGTCCCTAATTTAAAAAAGCCCGGCACTCATCGCACCGGGCTTTTTTAACATATTGAATTACATATTATTGATGATCGCCTGACCAAACTCAGAGCATTTCAGTTTGGTCGCGCCTTCCATCTGGCGTTCGAGATCGTAGGTCACTGTTTTGTTGGATATAGCTTTCTGCAAACCTTTGATTACCAGTTCGGATGCCTCCTGCCAGCCCATATAGTCGAGCATCATGACACCGGAAAGAATCAGCGACCCGGGATTGACTTTGTCCTGCCCTGCGTACTTCGGAGCGGTACCGTGAGTCGCTTCAAACACTGCCGCGACATCGCCGATATTCGCGCCGGGTCCGAGCCCAAGCCCGCCAACCTGCGCAACCAATGCGTCGGACATATAATCCCCGTTCAGGTTCGGCATCACCAGCACTTCGTATTCTTTCGGGCGAATAAGCACCTGCTGGAACATGGCGTCGGCGATACGGTCGTTCAGAAGAATTTTGCCTTCGGGCAGTTGTCCCTGATGTTGTTCCCAGAGATCTTTTTCAGTGACGATGACGTCGGCGAACTCTTCACGAGCAAGCTGGTATCCCCAGTCACGGAAAGCTCCTTCGGTGAACTTCATAATGTTGCCTTTATGCACCATGGTCACCGTCTTTTTGTTCTGGTCGATGGCGTACTGAATTGCTTTGCGCACAATTTGTTTTGTGGCGGTGACACTGATCGGTTTTATACCGACACCCGAATCGAGGCGGATAGTGCAGTCAAATTCGCGGTTCAGAAAATCAATAAGCTTTGTTGCTTCGTGCGAACCCGCAGGCCATTCCACACCGGAATACACATCCTCGGTGTTTTCGCGAAAGACGATCATATCAACATCCTGAGGACGAACAACAGGGGATGGCACACCGTCAAAATATTGAACCGGCCTGACGCATGCGTACAAGTTGAGTTTCTGCCTGATAGTAACGTTTAAACTCCTGAATCCGCCGCCTACCGGGGTGGTGAGAGGCCCTTTTATTGCTATATGGTATTTGGAAATGGTATCGAGCGTCTGCTCAGGAAGCCATTCCTCAAACATTTTAAACGCTTTTTCACCAGCGAAAATTTCCATCCATTTAATGGATCGTTTTCCACCGTACGCTTTTTTTACCGCGGCATCAAGCACCGGCTGTGTCGCTTTCCATATATCCGGGCCGGTACCATCACCTTCAATGAACGGGATGATAGGATTATCAGGTACGGAAAAATGACCGTCTTCAGTTAAACTTACAGGTTCTCCATTCTCAGGTACTACATATGCGTCTTTCATATCCATCTCCGGTATTGTATCCTCCTTGTTAAATTTCACGGGTAAACGGCAGTAAACCACCAGCGAGGATTATTTTTCTCTGCCGTTCGGTAAGGCTGTAATCCATAGGTATCTCAGTACCCTTTGTTTTGTTTTTCAGCACAATCGCTTTGTTATTCTTGAGCGCTCCTGCGACATCGGACAGTTCCAGTTCGTCGCCCTGATCGATCTTATCGTAATCATCGGCGTTGGCGAATGTCAGCGGCACAATGCCGAAATTGATCAGGTTAGCGGTATGAATACGTTCTATCGCTTTGGCGATAACTGCTTTGACGCCAAGGTACATCGGGCATATTGCCGCATGTTCGCGGCTTGAGCCCTGTCCGTAACTGTCGCCGCCGACGATAAAGTTGTGGTTTCCAAGCGCTTTCTGCGCCATGGCACGGGCGGCAAATGTCGGGTCGATCGGTTCGAACACGAATTCTGAGTATTTCGGTATATTGGAGCGGTATTTCAGTTTCTGTCCCGCAGGCATGATATGGTCTGTTGTGATCTTGTCGCCGACTTTCAAAAGAACCGTACCTTTCAGTGTTTTCGGCAACGGCTCATTTTTAGGCGGTTCACCGATGTTCGGCCCGCGAGTAATTTCCACTGATTCCGGTGCTTTGCTTGGTGGTAAGATCATGCTGTCGTCAACATCGTATTCCGAAGGCTGTGTGAATTTCGGGTACTCGCCAAGAGTTCGCGGATCGGTGATTACTCCTGTAATGGCAGATGCCATAGCGACTTCAGGGCTTACCAGATATACTTCGGCAGTCGCTGAACCGCATCGTCCTTTGAAGTTACGGTTGACCGTACGCAAGCTGACGCTGTTGCTCGGCGGCACGTGTCCCATGCCGATACAGAACCCGCAGTTCGGTTCGGTTACACGGACACCGGCGTCGAGCATATCCTGCAGGAGCCCTTCTTTGTTCATCATGCGCAGGATCTGCCGTGAACCCGGTGTAAGGATACAGTTGACAGAGGGATGTACGTGTTTGCCTTTCATTATTTTCGCGGCTATGGTGACGTCCTGTAACGATGTATTCGTACAACTGCCCATAGCGACCTGATGAACCTTTTTGCCTTCCACTTCCTTTACGGTCACTACGTTGTCAGGACTGTGCGGCAGAGCGATCATCGGCTCGATTTCGCTCAGGTTGATTTTGATGACACGGTCGTATTGAGCGTCCGGGTCGGCTTTCAGTTCGCGCCAGCATTTTTCGCGTCCCTGCGCTTTGAGAAATTCACGTGTGCGTTCATCGCTGGGGAATACGGATGTGGTGACGCCCAGTTCCGCTCCCATGTTTGTGATGGTAGCGCGTTCTGTCACGGCTAACGTTTTTACGCCGTCTCCGCCGTATTCCACGATAGATCCGACATTCCCTTTGGTGGTCAATATCTGAAGTACTTTGAGGATAACGTCTTTTGCAGTTGACCACGGCTGAAGTTTGCCGGAAAGTTCCACTTTGACTACGCGCGGGGATGTCATGTAGAACGGCCCGCCGCCCATGGCGATGGCGATATCCAGCCCGCCTGCGCCGATGGCGATCATAGCCATTCCTCCGGCTGTCGGCGTGTGGCTGTCGGAGCCGAGAAGCGTTTTTCCCGGCTGAGCGAACCGTTCGATATGTACGGAATGGCATATCCCGTTGCCTGCTTTGGAATAATAAAGACCGTATTTTTCAGCGATATTCTGGAGATAAAGCTGGTCATCGGAATTCTCGAACCCGAGTTGCAGTACATTGTGGTCAACGTAGCTGACTGACAATTCTGTTTTGACACGGGGAACGCCGAGAGCCTCGAACTGAAGGCACGCCATGGTTCCGGTCGCATCCTGCGTCAGTGTCTGGTCTATGCGAATAGAGATTTCCTCGCCCGGTTTCAGTGTTCCTGAAACGAGATGCTCCTTCAATATTTTTTCAGTGAGTGTTAATCCCATTGTTCCTCCTTGATATTATTTAAAAGTTTTTATTGACGAAATCTTCAAGCCTGTCGAGCCCTTTTTTGATTGACTCCATGGAACAGGCGTAAGAGAGCCTGATGTTGCTGTTGTGCCCGAACGCTATTCCCGGCACAGCGGCAACATGCGCTTTTTCGAGCAGAGCGTCGCAGAATTCCATAGATCCTTTGCCCAGCGCGCTGATATCAGGGAACGCATAGAACGCTCCTTCCGGCATAAGGCACGATATTCCTTTGATAGAGTTCAGTTTCTGAACCATATAGTCGCGCCGTGCTTTAAACTCTTTTTTCATCATGTGCACAAACTCAAGCCCTCCGCGAAGAGCGGTCTCAGTAGCCGGCTGAGCGAATGATGTCGGGTTGGATGTGCTGTGCCCCTGCACGTTATCTATCCCTTTGATAATTTCCTTCTCGGCGGCAAGGTATCCGATCCGCCATCCGGTCATAGAATATGATTTGGATACGCCGTTTACAACAGCGGTTAATTTTTTCATTTCAGGGCTGATGGAAGCGATGCTGACATGAGCGAATTCATAGGCAAGGTGTTCATATATTTCGTCAGAGACCACCGGCAGGGACCGTTCCACGCAGACTTCAGCGATGGCGGCCAGCTCGTCAGCGGTATACATCGCGCCTGAGGGGTTTGAAGGGCTGTTTATTATGAGCGCTTTGGTCTTTGGGGTAATGGACGATTTCAGCAGTGCCGGGGTAATCTTGTAATTATCTTCCTGTGTGGTATGGATATAAACCGGTTTCCCGCCCGCGAGAATCACCTGATCGGGATAGCTGACCCAGTAGGGAGTAGGGATCAGCACTTCGTCGCCGGGGTTGACAATAACCTGAAAAAGGTTATACAAGGAGTGTTTCGCTCCACAGCTGACAGCGATATTCTCCGTTGCATAATCGAGATTGTTTTCGGTTTTAAATTTCTGGCAGATTGCTTGTTTGAGTTCAACTGTCCCGGTTACCGGCGTGTATTTTGTAAATCCTTTTTGCAGTGATTCGATAGCGGCTTGCTTAATGTAATCCGGCGTATCGAAATCAGGTTCTCCGGCGCCGAAGCCGATGACATCCAGACCTTGTTTTTTCATGGCTTTCGCTTTAGCGGTAATAGCCAGTGTCAGTGACGGGGAAACATTTTTAACGCGCTCGGCAATATTCATAATGAATCCTTTTTATGTGGTGCTGTATGAATGGTTACGGAAAAACTTAAAATTCAGGGATAATAATATATACAATTTTAGCATTTTGAACAATGGAAAAGTAAAAAATAATCGGGTAAAACCGTCGTGGCAGGTATTTTTTACAAAATAGCCAAGGTAGTGTTCAAATAGAATCGGCCGGCGGTACGTTTAAATAGTTGAAATATATAAAATATTATTCCGGGCGTGTTTATTTTATACGTATTGGACTAAATGTGTGTTATAGTGGCAACAATCGGAATGGTGGAGTAAACAGATAATTCAGGAAAGGAATATCAATGAAAAATGTGTGGAAAGTACGGTTGTGGGTATTGATAGGTATCAGCGCGATACTGTGTGCCAATTCATTGCCAGCTCAGGAGAGCGGGGAAGAAGCCGGTCAGGCGTTGCCTGATACTATAACTTTTTCTCCTGCGGAAGCGCCTGCTGAAGCAGAGCAGAGAGACCCGAACGCGGTTGTGGCGACAGTGAACAAAGTTCCAATTTTGCAAGTTGACCTTGACAGGGCTTCACAGGCAATGCTGAATATGCTGCGCCAGTCGCCTTATTTTCAGGGCATGCAGAATATACCGATGAAATATATTCGCCAGCAAGCGCTTGAGACCCTCGTTACCAGTGAACTGATGTACCAGAAAGGCAAGGAACTTGGCATTACAGTTTCTGCAGAGGAAGTTGATGAAGAAATTCTTGCTATTAAGGGCGTTATGAGCGAAGATGAATTTCAGGGACGGCTGAATGCTCAGGGCAATACAATAGAGTCACTTCGCGGGTCGATTACAAAAACTATTATGGTGAGAAAAGCCGCTATCGCGATTATGCCGAAAGAAGAGGCGGAAATTTCTGATGAGGAAGTTCAGGAATTCTATAACCAAATGCAGAGCAAACTCGAGAGAGTTGATGATATGCTTAAATGCAGTCATATTCTGATGGCTGTCTATGATAATGATACTCCCGAGCAAATAGCCGAGAAAAAAAGCAAATTGGAGTCCGTGAAGACAGAACTGGATAACGGCGCTGACTGGGACACAATGGTTACAGAATATTCTCAGGATCCCGTAACCGCTGAAGCCAAAGGCAATATGGGATACTTTGCCAGAGAGTCGCTGGCTCAGATGGTCGGCGAGGAAAATATTCCTGCCAAAATCGGCGATATCAGCTCTGTCATTGAGAGCCCGAGCGGGTTTCATATTCTGAAAGTGACGGACATGAAAGAGAAAGGCGGCTTGTTATCTTTGGAAGAATCTGAAGAAATGCTGCGCGAGTATATGGTCAACAAAAAAGCGATGGAATTTCTGTCAAGTTACGTTGAGGAATTGAAGAAAGCCGCTGAAATAGAAATAAAAGGCGAAGAATAAAATTATTCAATTAAATAGTCAGGGGTGCCCGGAAACAGATTAATTCGGGCACCCTTTTTAATTATGTGCTACTCATTTTTCAGCGATTCATATATCTCATCGGCAAGTTTACTATCGCTGTTTTTTAGAGATTCATACGCTTCCCACGCTCTAGCCGCTTCACCCAGATTAATATAACAGAGAGCACGATAGTACCACGCGTTGGCGTTAGGTTCCGCCCCTTTCGTAAGAATGAGGAACTGTGCCAGCGCGTCGTTAAAGTTGCCGGACTCAAAATACGCCAGCCCAAGGTTATATCTGATATCCTTGTTATCAGGTTCAATTTCAAGCGCTTTCAGGTATGACGCTATTTCCGTTTCCGTATCGCCCAGCTCGTATGCCGCTAACCCGAGTTTATAATACAGCAGGGATGATTCTTTTCGTTCCAGAAGCTGGCGGTATATTGTTATCTCCGAAGAAAAATCGCCTTTTATATGGCAATACTCCGCTATTCGAATAAGGTTCTGAGAAAATGCCGGGTTCAGTTCGTATGCCTCTTTGAAATACGGAATAGAACGGTCATATTCCTGCAGAAGAAAATACACATTGCCGATCAGGTACAGGATTACCGCGTCATGCGGACGGATAGTATCAGCTTCCCTGAGATACTCCAGCGCTTTGTAGGGTTTACCCGTCTCGGTATAGAGCATGCCGAGGTTGACGTATGCCTGTGTATTCGAAGAATCTATGCTGATGCATCTTTTGTATTCTTTTTCCGCCAGATCAAACTGCTGTGTCCTGCTGTAGATATTTCCCCGTAAAATCCGGGCACGGTAATCGTTTTCATTGGTTTTTACGATGTCGTCGAGCAGGGCAAGAGCGTTGTCGTTCTGTTCCTGTAAATAATAATCCAATGCCTGTTTTAGGCGGGTATCGTTTTCAAACTCCCCGGATATGGGTTCATTGTCAGGCTCTGCCGTGTCGTTGTCGAGCGGGTATAAATATACGCTTAATGCAAGGCACGATATAATGCCCGGAATGAGAAATATAGGTTTCATACTTAGCCTCGGTAGTGGAATTTTCTTTTCCAGTAACTATACTATTATGATAGAATGAAATATACAAAAATTCAATGGTTGACGTTGAATGCCCATGCGTGAACCGTAAGGGCTGGAACGGATCGTATAAGTATAGAGCGGGATTGATGAAAAAGTCAGAAAAGACTGTCATTGCGAAGCCCCAAGGGGCTGTGGCGATATTAGATCTATTCATTTTGAGATCATCACGCCGCGAACGCTCCTTGAGATGACAGCTTAAACGAGAAATTTAGAAGCTTTTTCACCAACCCCAGATTTTTACGCCAAATAGTTAGGGGATACTGAAAGTATTATGATGGACAGGCGGGAGTTTATAAGTAATTGCCTTAAAGGAGCGTGTGCTCTTGGGTTGGGGCATATTCTGATTAAAGAGTCCGATCTGTTTGCCGCTCTTGATTCGGCGGGTACGCTGGTTAAGGGGAACGGATTCGGAGATGAATCTTCCTTTGTACATGAAGCCATGCATTTTACCCGGCTGGGCGATGGGTTGGTGCGATGCGGCCTCTGCCCGCATGGGTGCCTTGTATCAGATGGCGCCCGGGGAAAATGCAGGGTGCGGGAAAACCGGGGCGGCACATATTACACCAGAGTGTTTTCCCGTGTGTGCGCCATGCATGTGGATCCCATAGAAAAGAAACCGCTTTTTCATTATAAACCCGCTTCAAAAAGTTTTTCTATAGCCACTCCGGGATGCAATTTCAGCTGTTCTTTCTGTCAGAACTGGCAGATATCACAGTCAAACCCTGAATCTATTGATTGCCAGTATGTTTCTCCAGACGAAGCTGTGAGGAAGGCTGTTGAGAGCGGCGCTCAATCCATAGCGTATACATATAGTGAACCGACCATTTTTTATGAATATATGCTGGAGACTGCCCGGAAAGGCAATGAGAAAGGGGTTAAAAGCGTTGCCATAACGAACGGTTTTATGTGTGAGCAGGCACAGGATCAGCTTCTTGACCAGCTTGATGCCGTAAAAATAGATTTCAAGGCGTTTTCCGAGGATTTTTATCGTGAAGTGTGCGGCGGTACACTTGAAGGGGTTAAAAAATCCATTCAACGTATCGCTAAAAAGAAGAAATGGCTTGAGCTGGTTGTGTTAATAATTCCTACGCTTAATGACTCCCGCGAAGAGATAACCGCTATGGCTGAATGGATCGCCAGTGAGGCGGGGTATGACGTACCGGTTCATTTTTCCCGTTTTCATCCGCAGTATAAATTAAAAAACCTGCCTGTCACGCCGGTAGCGACGCTTGAACGGTGCGTCGATATATGCAGGGATAAAGGATTGCGGTACGTTTATATCGGCAATGCTCCGGGGCATCCTGCTGAGAATACCTATTGTCCGGGCTGTAAGGAAATGGTAATAAAACGGTATGGTTTTTATGTATTGTCCAATACGGTTAAAGACGGAAAATGCCCTCACTGCGGGCATGGCATAGCCGGTATATTTTCCTGAAAAGCTATAAACAATATTTACTCATGAAATCTTCAAGCGTTTCATCCTGAGTATCACTGATAAGAATACGGCCTGATTGATCGGTTTCTATTCTGGTTATACCCGGGTAATTCTTTTCGAGGCTGAGCAATATTTTTTCCTGTTCGGAGAGGCGTTTCATCAGGGTTTTGTATTGTATCCATAACTGCCGCTGGGCAATAGCTTTTTTTATGACTGCCCGCAGTTCGTCAGGTTTGCATGGCTTGAGGAGGAATTTATATACTTTTCCCTCATTAATGGCGTTTTGGGCATCCTCAAGATTGGATTGCCCGGTAAGCATTATGCGGACTACATTGGGGTAATGTTTTTTTACCTGGATAAAAAAGTCAACCCCTTTTAATTCGGGCATCATGTTGTCGGAAACAATAACATCAACATTGCCTCTGTTTTCCTGAATAAAATTTAATGCTTCTTTCGCGTTGGTAAACGTCGCGAGATTATACCCTTCGTTGTGAAGTGTCCGGCGGAGAGAATCGATGATGCTTTGTTCATCGTCTACCAGTACAACGGTTTTTTTTGCAGATGTATTCATTTTCCATATCCTCATAAACAGATTATAATTTCGGCTTTGCTATCAGAGATACCATTATAGCGTCCTTGATGTTCTTCTGTGTCAGATGGTTCTCCAGCAGCTGCTTCACGGTAGGAGTGATCTGTTGTCCTTTGGTTACAAGCAGTAACCCGGTTTTTGTCCGTACATCTTCTTCAATGACCATATCTCTGGTCAGGCTGGATATCTGTACTGATTTGAGAGCACGGTCTATTTTGGGCGGCTCAATATGTTTGAGGCATTTGAGTATTTCCGGGTTATATTCATTAGTTCCCTTATGATACAGTACATTGATCGCACCCTCAAAACTGTATCCGTGCGTCAGTAATATATCAAGGTCGGTTGCCACATGGAGCATATCCGCTCCGAGCGTTACCGGATCAGAGCTAAATGGGTTACCGAGCCTGTCTTTAGTAAAAGGATTATTTTGGTTCAGAATCATTTTGGACGCTAATTCAAGATGAGGAATATTGGAGATTAGGTCGTGGCTTATCTGCGGGTGTCCTTTAAGTATTGATTTTTCTTCTTCGCTTATCGACCGGTTATAATATACCTTTTCCAGTGTGTCTGTCGGGATTGTAACACATCCGATTTGAGACAACATTGCCGCGACGGTGTACATCCACTGATGTTTTACGTTAAGCTGTGCCGCGATTTGTTCAACAAAGTGTTTGATGCGCGATGCCCTGCTGAATGCGACCGGATTTGTCAGCGACAGGATATCCACCAGCACTTTTATTGCCCCGTTAAGTGTGTTTTCCAGCAGTTCACGCCGCGCTTTAACCAGATGGTACTGATCGACTGCTGAGAACAGCACTTTTTCCAGCAAATCAGAGGGGCAGGGTTTTGTGATAAAACGAAAAATATTTCCTTCATTAACCGCGGCGATAGCGCTGTCCATGTCGGCGTATCCGGTAAGCATTACACGCACCGTTTCCGGCGCGTTTTGTTTTACTTTGCCCAAAAATTCAACCCCGTTCATTTCCGGCATGCGCATATCGGATACTACAACGGCAAAAGAAGAACCATTACTCATCAGATTGAGTCCTTCTGATCCACTGGTAGCGGTGGAAACGTCGAATTTCCGCCCGAGTTGGCGCCGTATAGCGTTTAATACATTGGGCTCGTCATCTACAAATAGAAGTTTATCCTGAGAAGCTGTCATTCAATGAGTCCTTTTGTTCCTTAAATTCTCTGCAGAAATTACGCCATTGTTCTATATATTCCTCCAGTCCGAGTGAGGCAATATATTCGGTATGCAATTCCGCTAAGTAGGGATTTTCTGTATCGTCAAGTTCCTGATGGCATAGTATGTCCGCGATATATATAACTGTTGAGCAGCTGAGCGTTTCTTCGGATTCCTGAAGAATTGTATGATGGTCATGTATCGCTGATACGATTGTTTCCGGCAGTCCCCACAGGCGCATCAAATACGCCCCCAGTTCAGCATGCGTCAGGTTTAATACTTTATTTTCAACTTCATACGAAGGTGCGGATGATTGTTTGATTTCAT